>CAYNFY010000029.1:0-43976 GCA_964396585.1 uncultured Nocardioides sp. | reverse complement strand
TGGACCGGGCTGGGTTCTTTCTCGTGGCCGCGGCCACCGCCGGGGAGATATGCCTGGTGGCTCACGTGCTATTCGACGATGTCGCCGCCCCCGTGGCGACGGGCACGGTCGCCACCTTGGTGCTGCTGCTCTGGTGGGCTCTCCCGTGGGCGAGGAGAAGACGGCGTCGCGCCAGCCCACCCTCATGAGCCGTCGGCTCATGCCAGTGGTGCCATCGGGGTACCCCTGGGTCACACCTTCGAGCCAGTGGAGAAGACCATGACCGACGCCGACACCGATCTCCAGTTTCCGGCCCAGCAGCAGGACGGGCCCCCCGGCCTGACCGCCCCGATGGACCCTCAGCCCGACCACGGTGAGCAGAGCTACGTGGGCTCGGGCCGACTGACCGGGCGACGAGCGCTGGTGAGCGGCGGTGACTCCGGGATCGGCCGCGCCGTGGCCCTGGCCTTCGCCCGCGAGGGTGCCGACGTGGCCTTCACCCACCAGCCCGAGGAGCGCGAGGACGCCGAGCGAACCGCAGAGCTGGTGCATGAGGCCGGCCGGGAGGCGGTGGCGATCGAGGCCGATCTGAGGGAGCGGGCCGCCTGCGACCGCGTGGTCGCGCGAGCCGTCGACGGGCTCGGCGGTCTCGATGTGCTGGTGAACAACGCGGGCTATCAGATGGCCCGCGACCAACGCCTGGAGGAGATGGACGACGAGCGCCTTCGCACCACCTTCGAGACCAATCTGTTCGGCCTGTTCTGGCTGACCCGCGCGGCGCTCCCACATCTCGAGCCCGGCTCGTGCATCATCAACGTCTCCTCGATCCAGGCCTACGAGCCGTCGACGACCCTGCTCGACTACGCCGCGACCAAGGCGGCCATCAACAACTTCACGGTGAACCTGGCGGCGCAACTCGGAGCACGCGGCATCCGAGTCAACGCGGTCGCCCCGGGTCCCATCTGGACCCCCCTGCAACCGGCGACGCAGCTCCCCGAGAAGATCGAGCGGTTCGGCGCCGACACTCCCCTGGGCCGGGCCGGTCAGCCGGCCGAGGTGGCACCGGCCTTCGTGTTCCTGGCGTCGGAGCGTGACGCCTCGTACGTCTCGGGAACGGTCCTCGGAGTCACCGGCGGGAAGCCCGTCTTCTGACCGTCTCCCGGTGCCGCCGTTGCCGGTGCTCAGCCGGTAGGCCGGCCCGGCAGCGGCGGCAGCTCCCGAGCCGCCAGCACCTGCTCGGCCAGGTCACGGAGCTTGGTGTTGGTGTCCGCCGCCCGCCGCTTCAGCACCTCCGTGGCGCGCTCGTGGGTGAGGCCGTATCTGGCCATCAGGATCCCCTGGGCCGCCCCGATCAGATGCCGGCTGTCCAGAGCCAGCTCCAGCCCCGAGATCTGATCGGCCGCGGAGAGCGCACTGGCCGCATGCGTGGCCAGCACCAGTCCGCGACGGAGGTCAGCCGATCCGAAGGCGCCGGTGGCGCTCTCGTAGCCGTTGATCGCACCCAGCCGGCGGGGCGGCTCCTCGCCACCCGGAGCCACGAGCTGCAGACTCACCACCGAACGTGCCCCCTCGGCGGCCGCCTGCGGACCCCAGTTCGGCCAGCGCCCGTCCTTGCGAGTGTCCTCGACCAAGAAGGCCTCGCCCTGCTCGGCCGCCTCCACGCACGGTCCCTCCTGCAACTGGCTCTGCAAGATGTCGCACCGCATCGCCACCTCATCGGTCGATGCCGCGGACTCGAAGCGCCCGCGACGCCGCCGCAGGGTGATCCCGACCCAGCGGGCCGGCAACACCTCGAGGGCCTGGGCACAGATGTTCGCCAGAGTCGCGCCCACATCCGTAGTGGAGTGCAGCCGCTCGCTCACCGACGCGAAGTAGACGGCTTCGTCCGCCGCGATCTCGCTCATCCGATCCTCCTGGTCGTCGGTCGACCACCGTGACGGCGGTCCCGTCCCGATGCGCTCATCCTCTGGTGATACCTCACCGCGGCCGCCCGAAACGTCGGTGGCGCCATCAGGGGCCTGCCCCGTGGCGCACGGGGAGTGTGCCGCTCATGCTCGGGACGATCTCATGCCACCGGTACCCGCAGGCAGCGGTGCCCATACCCACCGGCTCGCCGCCGGTGAGCCCTGGACCGCCTCGTTCGAGCCACCTGCCCTGCCGCGAATCCACCGGTCGTGGTTGGGTACCGGAGGGAACAGGAGGTGCATCTGTGGAATCCGATATGGAGGCCCTGGACGCGTGTCTGCCGGACACTCTCCCGGTGATTCCGGGGGCGGTACTGGCCGGCACGTACGTACTCGCCGGCGATGCCGCGAACCATCGGGGTGACGGGTTGAAGGCAGTCCCGCTGCCCGACCGACGGCTGGTCCTGGTCGTCGGCGACGCGCTGGGACACGGCGCCACCTCGTCCACCGCCATGGCTCGGTTGCTCGCCATCGTTCGGGGGCATCTGGAGAGCGGCGTCCCGCCTGCAGCCGCCGTCCGCCTGGTCGACTCATACGCCGCCCACGCCCAGTACACCCGCGGCGCCACGATGGCAGCCGCCGTGGTGAACCTCGAGGACGGCACCGCTCAGGTCGTCTCGGCCGGGCACCCGGCTCCCCTGGTCTGCCTGCCGGACGGGTCATGCGACTTCGTGCCGCTGTCCCCCAGCCGACCACTCGGACTGGGTGGGCGGGTCGAGGAGGCCGACATCGACCTTCCCGAGGACGGGGTGCTGGCCATGTACACCGACGGGCTGCTCACGGCACGGGGCCGCCAGGCCGATCAGGTCCGGGCCGAGCTGAGGGCGGGGGCCCGGGAACTGTACGACTCCCACCGTCCTTTCGGAGGCGTCACCCACGCCGCGGTGGAGGGACTGGGCCACGACCTCCTCACCCGGATGCAGCAGCCCGGCGGATACCGCGACGACATCGCCCTTCTGCTGGCCGCTCGGGTCCGGCCCTCACCACCGTTCGGTCGGGTCATCGAAGCGTCCCAGGAGCGTGTCGATCTCCTGCTCGGTGAGCTCGACGAGTGGCTGGAGGGGGTCGGGGCGGGACTGCTCGACCAGATCGCACTGCGCCACGCGGTGGCCGAGATCGCCACCAACGTCGTGCGCCACGCCTACGTGCACACCACTCCCGGGAGCGTCGAGCTCGAGGCCCGGCTGACCGACGCGGGAACCGTGCTGGTGGAGATCTGTGACTCCGGTCGGTGGCGGGACGCCGGAGGTCCGGGCGGGCGCGGGCTGGTGGTCGCCGGCGGGCTCGTCGACTCCCTACGCGTCGCCCGCGGGGAATCGGGGACCCGGGTGACGCTGGAACAGGCCCTGGGGCGTCCGGTGCCGCTCCTGAACTCCGCCAACGGCGTGCTCCCGGGCCGCGGGACGCGCGGTCAGGACGAACCGATGTCGTTCAAGCTCTCCGGGCCGGTGCTCCTCGTCTCCGGAGCAGTCACCGACGCCACCGTGGGTGAGTTCAGCGCCGCCCTGAACGAGTCGACCCGAGCCGCCACCCGCGATACCACGGTCGATCTCGATGGGGTCACTCATCTGTCGAGCGCGGCTGTCACCGCTCTGTTCGACTACCTGCACCGGGCCGAGGACTCCGGATCCCGCCTGGAGGTGCGCTGCGGCCGACACTCCACCGCCCACGTCGTGCTCCGCGAGGTGAACCTTCCGCATCTCAGCGCGTGAGGCCGGGCGAGGGGCACCGCGGCACGATCAGCGGGCGGTGCCCTCCTCGATGCCGCGGCGCAGGTTCGCGCAGATCCCACTGAGCAGGCGCGAGACCTGCGTCTGCGTCACGCCCAGCTCCTCGCCGATCTCGGACTGGGTCCGGTCCTCGAAGAATCGCAGGTAGAGGATCCGGCGGTCCTGGGCGGGCAGCTCGCGGAGCACGGGCGCGAGGGTCAACCGCGCCTCTGCCGCCCGCTGCTCCTCGTCCTCGTCAGGCAGCGCATCGGCCAAGGTGCGACCGCCGTCCCCGAGCGGCTGGTCCAGGGAGGTCGGGCTGAAGCAGCCATAGGCGCCCAGCGCGTCCTCGTACTCGGCCCGGCTGACCCCGATCCGGTCGGCGATCTCGTCCGGCCCCGGCTCACGACCCAGTTCCTGGCCCAGGGTGTCGACCACCTGCCCGATCCGCTGTTGCAGCTCCTGGATCCGGCGAGGCGGACGCACCGACCAGCCATGGTCGCGGAAGTACCGCCGGATCTCACCCCGGATGGTGGGTACCGCGAAGGTGAGCAGATCCCGGCCGGACTCCGGATCGAATCGACGTACCGCCTTGACCAGTCCCTCGCAGGCGACCTGACGCACGTCGTCGGCGGTCACGCCGCGTCCGGAGTACCGCGAGGCGATGGACTCGGCGACACAGCGGTTCAGCACGATGACCCGTTCGATGATCTGCTCGCGCTCGTCGCCGGTGGCCTCACGCAGGCGATCCAGGAACTCCTGGGTCACTCTCTTGCGCTCACTCCTGCTGACTGATCCGCCAGCCCCGGGAAGATAGGAGTAAGACTGTTCATCGGCCATGCCGGCCACCTCATTCAGGCACGTTGTACTACCCCCGCCGTCGGCTTCAGCAGGTCCTAGACAAAGCGCGCAGACGTGCTCAGCACGTCGGCTCCTCCAACGTAGCGATCCCGCCGCGAGAGTCAACCCCCATCGGGGCGCCCACATCCGGGAGAGTCGGCGTGAGAGGCTCGGTCGTGGGTACTAGGAGAGTCCGATCTATCCCACAGGAGCACCCGTTGCGAACGACGACCACCACGACCTTCGGTCCTCTGCACATCCAGTACGACGAGCGAGTGCTGGCCCCCCGTGAGTGGACGGCCCAACAGTCCTTCTGGGCCGCGGAGCTACTTCTCGACGCGCCTCCGGGGCCGCTGCTGGAGCTGTGCTCGGGCGCCGGCCAGATCGGTCTGCTGACCCTGTCCCTGCGCTCGCGGCCCGGAGTGCTGGTCGACGTCGATCCCACCGCCTGCGAGTACGCCCGGCTCAACGCCGCGGCCGCGGGGCTGACCGACGTCGAGGTACGGGAGGCCCCGGTCGAGCAGGCGGTCAGACCTGGTGAGCAGTTCGCGATGGTCCTGGTGGACCCGCCGTACATCCCCTCCGCCCTGACCTCGCGATTCCCCGAGGACCCGCTGCTGGCGATCGACGGCGGCACCGATGGACTGGACCTGGCCCGAACCTGCCTGCAGGTGGTGGACTCCTGCCTCGCACCCGAGGGCTTGGCCCTGCTACAGCTGGCCGACGCCGGCCAGGCAGAGACCCTGGGCGACTGGCTCGGCCAGGAGGACGCCCCCGACCTGCGGATCCTCGAGGTCCGGACCCACGGCGAACGCGGCGTCATCGCGCTGCTGCGTCGCTGAGCCGGTACCAGGTCGAAGGAGGAGGACGGATGCGGACACCAGCTGGCCATGGACCCCTGAGCGGTTGGGTGCACCAGTTCTTGACCGAGGGCACGGCAGCGCCACCACCCCCGGTCTCCGGTCACGACGCGCTGCGCGACCTCGATCTGCAGTCGGCGCTGTGGATGCTCTACGAACTGCACTACTCGGGCTTCGAGGATGCCCCGGCGGAACTCGAATGGGATCCCCGGCTCCTGGCCTTCCGCCGCCAGCTGGAGGAGCCGTTCGAAGAGGCGGTACGTCTCATCGCCGCGCCCCTGCTGACCGCGGCCGTCGATCCGGGCCGGGTGCTCGAGCAGCTCAGCGCGATGATCGACTCGGCCCCCGGACCCGACCTTGCCCGGTACCTGCAACGCGATGCCGACCTGGACCAGTTCCTCAACTTCATGCGGCGCCGCAGCATCTACCACCTCAAGGAGTCCGACCCTCAGAGCTTCGTCCTGGCGCGGATCCCCGGCCCCGCCAAGGCCGCCCTGGCGGAACTGCAGTACGACGAATACGGCGCCGGGCGCCCCGAGCGGCTGCACCAGCGCCTGTTCGCCGAGGCCCTGGACGGGTGCGGGCTGAGCAGCGACTACGGGGCCCACATCGCGCACTGCGACGCGGCGACCTTGGCCGTCAACAATGTGATGTCTCTCTTCGCGCTGCATCGCCGACTGCGTGGGGCGAGTCTGGGCCATCTCGCCGCATTCGAGGCCACGAGCAGCGTGCCCTGCCGCCGCATCGCCGCCGGGATCCGACGGCTGCGGCTGCCTGAGGCCACCGCCGCCTACTACGACGAGCACGTCGAGGCCGACGCGGCCCACGAGCAGGTTGCGATCCGCGACATCTGCGGACGTGCCCTGGCCCACGAGCCCGAACTGGCCGAAGACGTGCTCTGGGGGGCGGCCGCCTGTCTGACCCTGGATGCGCTCGCGGCCGAAGACCTGTTGGCGGACTGGGGGGCGCAGGAGCAGTCGCCGCGGGGCGCGGCATGAGTGCCTCCGACCAGATCCGGACGACGGTCTGCCCCGGCGGTCCGCTCCTGGTCCGCGGCGCCGGCAGCTGGCCCGACCGGGACGGGGTGGAGCATCCGGTGACGCGGCCGGTCGTCGCGATCTGCCGGTGCCAGCACTCGCAGCGGCTGCCCTGGTGCGACGGGACCCACAAGCTCGTGCCGCCGGGCTGGGACGCCGCGACGAATACGGACTGCGAAGTTGGGTACCGGCCGCAGATGAGTCCGAAGAAGAAGCTGCCCTACACCATCCCCGGCCTGGATGAGACCAGCGCCAAGCGCCTCATCGACATCCTCCAACAGGGACTGCACACCCTGAACGACCTCCAGTTGACCCTCAAGCACGTCCACTGGAACGTGGTCGGCCCGCACTTCATCGCCGTGCACGAGATGATCGACCCACAGGTCGACCAGGTACGGGCGATGGCGGACGAGACCGCCGAGCGGATCGCCACGCTCGGTGGCGCACCCGTCGGCACCCCGGGCGCACTGGTGAAGGCCCGAAGCTGGGATGACTACGACATCGGCCGAGCGGGAACCCAGGCGCATCTCGCCGCACTCGACGGGGTGTACGAGGGCGTGATCAGCTCCTTCCGCAAGGGCATCACCGAGACCGAGGACCTGGACCCGGTCACCCAGGACATGCTGATCGGCCAGACGAACCAGCTGGAGCTCTTCCACTGGTTCGTGCGGGCCCACCTCGAGGATCAGGGCGGTGGCCTGGACCACTCCGCCAACTGAGGACCCGGCCGTCCGAGGACCGGCGGGTCGGCCGAGGGCGGGGTCTCGATCAGTTGGGGATCTCGCCCTTGGTCAGATCCTGGGAGCCGGCGCCCAGGTGCTCCTCACGCGAGGTCAGGAAGTCTCTCGCCAATGCGTCCAACTGTGCCTCGTCCAGCGTCCGGTGCAGGTGTGGCAGGACCGTCTCCTCGTCTTCCTCGAGATGCCGGGTCACCGCGTCGGCCAGGTCGGCGAGCGCGACCTCGAACTCCTCCCCGGCGGGGTCGCACTCATCCAGCCGGTCGAGGATCCGGTCGGTCTCCCGGTACTCCCGGAGACCCCCGACCTCGATGTCTTCCGCCGCCGTGGCCGGATAGATCTCGGAGACCTCGGCACGACGGTGGGCCCTGAGCAGGGTCGCCAGGAGCGGCAGGACCGCCGGACGCGAGGCCGGCTCGTCCTCCAGCCGATTGAGCAGCCGTTCCAGCTCCCGGTGATCCTGGATGATCAGGTCGACGACATCGAGCATGACTTCCTCCTCTGGCCGCCCGCAGCGGGCACACCGGCCGGTACCCCGCGCCAGCGCACCGCATGCAGTACGACCGGGCGGGTACCACAGGGGCAGCGACATCGCAGGCCGATCCGGGTGGTCGGTGCCACACCGATCGGGAGGCAGATCATGGACGGGTTCCCCTCATCCCCCGCCGACCGCGGGACTCGGCCATGAGGCCCGTCTGGGGAACGGCTGGCATCCACGACTCCGATGAGCTGCCCGAGCGATGCGACGACGTGGTGGTCGGAGCGGGGATCACCGGACTCGCCACCGGGCTCATGCTCGCTCGTGCTGGCCGCCGGGTCACTGTCTTGGAGGCGCGCCGGATCGGGGCAGGCACCACCGGGGGCAGCACCGGAAAGCTCTCGCTGCTGCAGGGCACCAAGCTCTCCGAACTGTCGACCAGGCACTCCGTGACTGTCGCCCGCAACTACCTGGAGGCCAATCGGGCCGGCCTGGCCTGGCTCCGCACCTTCTGTGCCGATCACGGAGTGGAGCTCCCGGCACGACCCGCAGTGACCTATGCCCGGTCTCCCGAGGAGGCGGAGTCGGTACGCGGGGAGCACGACGCCGCGCGTCGTCTCGGCCTGCCGGTGATCTGGACCGAGACCGAGGTCTCGCCGGTCCCCTCCTGGGGTGCCGTGGTCCTGGCCGACCAGGCTCAGGTCGATCCCGTCGCGCTGCTCGAGGCACTGACCGGAGCCTTCCGGGCCGTCGGCGGCTCGCTGGTGCAGGACGCCCGGGTCCGTCACGTATCGATGTCCACGCCCCACCTCGTCCGCCTCGGCAACGGCCGGAGCATCCGGGCCGACACCGTGGTCGTCGCGACCGGGGCCCCGGTCATCGACCGAGGCGCCTACTTCAGTCGGCTCTCGCCTTTGCGGTCCTACGCACTGGCCTACCAGCACGACTCGACCGAACAGCCCCTGACTCTCTCGGCGGGAGACTCCGTGCGATCGGTCCGGGATGCTGCGGGATCCGAGGGTGAACCGCTGCTGCTCGTCGGCGGCAACGGCCACGTGGTCGGACGTGCCCGGAGTGAGAGCGCACATCTGGACGAGTTGCGAGCGTGGGCCCTCCAGCACTTTCCCGGCGCTCGGGAGGTGGCCGCGTGGTCCGCCCAAGATCAGCGCTCCGCCTCCGGACTGCCCTTGGTCGGCCGGATGCCGTGGCCACGGTCCTCCCTGTGGGTGGCCACCGGCTTCGACAAGTGGGGACTGACCAATGGGGCCGCCGCCGCCCTGACCCTGACGGACGAGATCGTCGGCTCTCGCCCGACCGGCGGTGCGGAGCGGTCGGTGGATCTCAGCACGGCCCGCGCCTGGGTGGCCCGGAACGCGGCCACCGCGGCTCAACTGGCTGGTGACGCGGCAGGCAGGGTGGTCCAGGCTCCGCTAGTGCCCGGCGCCGTGCGGCGCACCGCCCGGCATGTTGCTCCAGACCTGCGCCAGGAGCCTGAGTGCCGGGTCTGCACCCACCTGGGTGGGCTCCTGCACTGGAACGATGCGGAGCGCTCCTGGGACTGCCCGCTGCACGGCTCCCGCTTCGCCCCGGACGGCTCGGTGCTCGAAGGCCCGGCCTCCCGGCCGCTGAGCGCCGATGGTCGCGATCCCGGCTGACCTGGCCCTGTCACGGCGGGGTGGCCGCCGCCAGCGCCACCCCGCCGCACCCGTGATCACCGCTCGGGCGAGCTGCCTCACCCGACGGTCGTAGCGAACCGTTGCCAGACCCGGTGCGCACCGGCCAGGGCGGCCAGCTCGGTGAAGACTCCGACCGCGTCGTCGGTCACCACTATGCCGGGGGCGTTCTCGTCGCACCCGACCAGTCGCAGTGCCTCGACGCCGTCGCTCCAGGCGCCGATCGCCTTGGCGTGTCGCCAACATTCCTCGATCAGCAACCGGACCCGAGGGTCGAGTGCCGAGTCCGAGGCTGCTCCGGCCTTCTCATCGCGGGCCGCGAGCGCGTCGGGGGCCGGCGCCGGACAGCCAGCAAGCAGCAGCACGTCGTACTCGACCGAACGGGCTGTGGCGAAGGTGCGCTGTACCGGCGTCCCGGCCACCTCACCACCGTGCGCCGCGATCACCAGCGGCACCATAGAGGCATCGAATACCGCGGTCCGCAGCGCCTCGAGGTCGCCGACCTCTCCGTCCGCGTCGACCACGATCCCCACGGTTCGGCCGTCGACGGGCCAGGTCCCGCCCACCTGCGAGAGCGCGGGGCTCGGGGACGCGTCGGCCAACGGCTCCTTGGGCTCGGGCGCGGGGAGGCCCAGGGCCGCCGCGACCTCGCCGCACAGCACCGGGTCGACGTTGGCCAGGCACTGCAGCTGTCGCTGCTTGATCGCCTGCTCGTAGCACTTGCCGAGCTCGAAGGAGTAGGCCCGGATCATGTGCTCCTTCTCGACCGGCGACATGCTCGACCAGAAGAGCCGGACCTGGCTGAAGTGGTCGTCGAAGGAGGCCGGTTGGGCCCGTACCTTGGTCGCCTCCGCCACCCGGACCGGGATGTCTTCGAATGCCCGATCATCAACTCCGGCGAAGAAGGGGCACCCGCCGTCGAGCGAGTTCGGTTTGTACGGTGCCACGCCCGCGGGGACCCCGTGCTGATGGAACCCGTCGCGCAGCATGTCGTTGACCGGTGCGTGCGGGCGGTTCACCGGGATCTGGGCGAAGTTCGGCCCACCCAGCCGGGTGATCTGGGTGTCGAGGTACGAGAAGAGCCGCGCCTGGAGCAGCGGGTCGTCGGTGACGTCGATCCCGGGCGGTAGATGACCGGGGTGGAAGGCGACCTGCTCGGTCTCGGCGAAGAAGTTGCTGGGGTTGGCGTTGAGCGTCAGCCGACCGATCGGCTGGACCTCGGCCAGCTCCTCGGGCACGAG
This sequence comes from uncultured Nocardioides sp., assembly GCA_964396585.1. GTDB lineage: Bacteria > Actinomycetota > Actinomycetes > Propionibacteriales > Nocardioidaceae > Nocardioides. The sequence continues at coordinate 33,458 of CAYNFY010000029.1, read as the reverse complement.
CTTGGTCGGGTCCAACAGGTCGATCCCGGCGAACTCCTGCTCGGGATCGTCGGGAAAGACCTGGATGCCCAGCTCCCACTCGGGGAATGCGCCGGCTTCGATCGCGTCGGCCAGGTCGCGGCGGTGGAAGTCCGGGTCGAGCCCCCCGACCAGCTGGGCCTCCTCCCAGGTCAGCGAATGCACCCCGAGGACCGGCTTCCAGTGGAACTTCACCAGGGAGGTCGCGCCTTCGGCGTTGGTGAGCCGGAACGTGTGCACCCCGAACCCCTCCATCATCCGGAACGAGCGCGGGATCCCTCTGTCCGACATGTTCCACATCGTGTGGTGCTGTGCCTCGGGGTGCAGCGAGACGAAGTCCCAGAAGGTGTCGTGCGCGCTCTGGGCCTGCGGGATCTCGCGATCGGGGTGGGGCTTGCCGGCGTGGATGATGTCGGGGAACTTGATCCCGTCCTGAATGAAGAAGACCGGCATGTTGTTGCCCACCAGGTCGAAGGTCCCCTCCGAGGTGTAGAACTTCGTCGCGAAGCCACGGGTGTCTCGCACCGTGTCGGCCGAGCCTCGGGAGCCGAGGACGGTGGAGAAGCGGGTGAACACCGGTGTGCGCACTCCCTGGGCCAGGAACGCGGCATGCGTCACCGCATCCGCCGTGCCGTATCCCTCGAACACTCCGTGGGCACCGGCCCCGCGGGCATGCACGACCCGCTCCGGGATCCGCTCATGGTCGAAATGGGTGATCTTCTCCCGTAGGTGATGGTCCTGCAGCAGCGTCGGGCCACGAGCGCCGGCCTTGAGCGAGTGGTCGCTGTCCAGCAGCCGCGCTCCCTGTGCGGTGGTCAGGAAGGCCCCCTGCTGGGCCCGCGCCGACTCGGGAGCCCCGCTCTCGGCCCCGGTGGCACTCCGGGTCTGCGGGGTGCCCTGATCGGGCTTCGAGGGCAGCGGACCGCGTGGCTCGGTCGGCTCCTCCAGCTCGGCAGGCTCCACCCCGGGGCGTCCGGGAATCCGTGGCATCTCTTCCTCGCTCTTCTGTGTCGCCTTGCTGGACTCCATCTGCTGCCTCCTGGGTCGACGCGGTCTTGGGTGCGGTACCCGAGGTCGGCGGAGGCATACAGCGGGAGCGTCACCGGTGTCCTGCCGCCGGGAGGACTGGACCGTGCTCGTTTCGGGTACCGCGGGGGCTCATCGACCGACGACCACTGGAGCGCATCATGGAGGACGCATCATGGAGGACGCATCATGAAGGCCTTGACCTGGCAGGGACGCCGCCACGTGAGCGTGGAGGAGGTGCCCGACCCGGTCCTGCGGGCACCCAACGACGCGATCATCCGGGTCACCTCGACCGCGATCTGTGGGTCCGATCTTCACCTCTACGATCCGCTGGCACCGTTTCTCGACCGGGGTGACGTGCTGGGCCATGAGGCGATGGGCATCGTGGAGGAGGTGGGCTCCGAGGCCGGTGATCTCGCGGTCGGCGACCGGGTGGTGGTGCCGTTCAACATCTCGTGTGGCCACTGCTGGATGTGCCGACGTGGCCTGTACGCCCAGTGCGAGACGACCCAGGTCGTCGGCCAGGGCAAGGGTGCGGCACTCTTCGGGTACACCCGGCTGTACGGCTCGGTCCCGGGCGGACAGGCGGAATATCTGCGGGTTCCGCAGGCGCAGTTCGGTCCCATCAAGGTCTCCCCGGACGGACCGGACGAGCGCTTTCTCTACCTCTCCGACATCCTTCCGACCGCCAAGCAGGCGTTGGCCTGGGCCGATGTGCCCGCTGATGGAAGCCTGGTCGTGGTCGGGCTCGGGCCGGTCGGTCAGCTCACGGTTCGGCTCGCGCTGCACCAGGGGCTGCGGGTGATCGGCATCGAATCGGTCCCCGACCGGCTCGCCACGGCCGCGGCTGCGGGAGCGGAGACCGTGCCTGCCACCGGTGAGAGCGAGGTGGTCGCCGCCGTCCTCGACCTGACCTCCGGGCGTGGGGCCGACTCCTCGGTGGACGCGGTGGGGATGGAGGCGCACGGCTCTCCTCTCGCCCGGGTCGCCACCACGGCAGGCGCGATGCTGCCCGGCGCGGTAGGTCGGCCGCTGGCCGAGCGATTCGCGGTCGATGCGATGACGGCCTTCCGCACCGCGGTGGGAAGCACCCGGCGCGGCGGCACCGTCTCGGTGTCCGGGGTGTACGGCGGAGCGGTCGACCCGGTGGCACTGGTGGACATCTTCGACCGTGGTCTCACGCTGCGCTTCGGCCAGTGTCACGTGCGCCGGTGGGCCGACGAGCTGCTGGAGCTGCTGGCCGAGAGCGGGGACACGTTGGGGCTCGAACAGCTCGCCACCCACCGTCTCCCCCTGACCGAGGCCCCCCAGGCGTATCGGATGTTCCAGGAGAAGACGGACGGATGTCTCAAGGTCGTCCTCAAGCCCTAAGCGTCGCCGACCAGCGCCGGTGCCCCGCGCGTACGGTCAGCTCGCCGTGCTCGAAGATGACGAGATCCTCTGCGGCGACCAGATGGGCACCCCGCTCACGCCAAGCCAGGAACCGGCCGATCGGCGCTGGAGCCCTCACCTTGCGTCGCTCGTAGCCGAGCAGGACCATGCGGCGCCGAGGCCCGATCACCAGTCCCATGAGCCGGGCACCGGCCAGCGACGGAGACGGGGCCCCGTCGAGCACGAACCGGGCGTCGATGACGTACCCGATCCTTCGTCCAGCCTCGAGCACAGGTGCTCCCAGTAGGTCGCTGAGGCGCAGCGGATCAAGGTCAGCTCGGATCATGACGGCCTCCCGGGATACGTCCGATGATGTGGGCACTGGTCCACCGCTCGGTCCACCGCACCACATGGTCGGCCGCCGAGCCGCCCAGCACCACCCTGGTCCCGATGTCGGCCACCTGGTCCCATCGAAACCGGTGCAACAGCTGACGGGGTGCTCGGCCTCCGAAGATCCGCTGGAGCAGGCCGGAGCCCACCACCAGACTCTCGATCTCCAGTCCGTCCTCGCGGGCGGCGAGCTCGAGATCGACCACGAAGGCCACCGGAAGTCCGTCGATGTCGCGCACCGAGCGGTTCAACAGGTGCAACTGGGCGTCGAGGACCCGCCCGGAGGCGGGATGGGCAGGCAGTTCTTCTGTCATGAGCCGACTCCGGTCAGGATCAAGAGTGGGATCGCGGCCACCGCGGCGAGGCAGATGATCACGAGGTAGATCAGGGCCAGGGCGTTGAGCAGCCGCCCGTTGGTGCTCTCCCCCACATACTGGGGGTCGTTGGCCACGATCAGGATCGGGAGGTACGTCAGGGGGAGCGCGACGGCCGAGAAGACCACCGAGAACTCCGTCACCAGCACCGGGTCGATCCCGGTCATCAGCACCGCCACCGCCACGATCAGGCACACCAGCATGGTCAGGTGGAATCGGGCCGCATCGGCCGGTCGGTGGCTCTTGCCCCACGACCAGCCCAGGAACTGCGCCAGGCTGTACCCGATCGACAGTGCGGTCTCCAGCGCTGCCCCGAAGGTCGCGGCGAAGATGCCGACGATGACCAGGGCCAGAGCGATCCTGCCCCCGCCCTCGGCCACCGGCAGCGTGACCTGGGACAGGGAGGAGACCCCGATCGCCTCCGGCAGCATCACGATGGCGGCGCACGCCGCGATCGACAAGGAGAGCAGCCCTCCGAGCGGGAATCCAATCATGATGTTCGCCTTCGACAGTCCCAGGTCCTTACGGGTCCACCCCTCCTCGACCGCCCCGGAGGAGAAGAAGAACACCTCGTAGGGGGTCATCGCGGCGCCGAACAGCGCCACCGCGTAGTACCAGTACGTCAGCTGGGTCTCCTCGCCTCGCGGCCCCCAACTCGTCGCCTGATCGGCCAGCTCGCCCCAATCTGGACCGAGCTGGAAGACGGCCACCGCGAAGACGATCAGGCAGAGCCCGACCAGACCAGCCACGTTCTCCAGGATCTTGAACTTCACCCGCCACAGCACCAGCCACACGGCGAATGCGGCAACCGGAATCCAGGCCAGCTCCGAGACGCCACTGGCGAGCTGCAGGGCGAGCGCGATGCCGCCGACCTCGGCGATGAGCGTCAGCAGGGTCATGAACAGGGAGGCCGCCAGGTTGAGCGCCCCGGCACGGGGCCCGAGACGCTCGCGCACGATCTCGAAGGTCGCCGCACCGCTCAGCGCGGCGACCTTTCCGGACATGTGGGCGAAGAGACAGATTCCGATCACTCCGACCACCACGACCCAGGCCAGCGACATGCCGAAGCGGGAGCCGACCACCGCATTGGTCACCAGGTCGCCGATGTCGAGGAAGCCGCCGATCGCGGTCAGGACTCCCAGAGCCACCGCCAGGTACTTCTTCATCGCGGCGGCCCCAGCGTGGCCACGACCCTGCGTAACTCATCCTCCGAGGACACCACCGCGGCCCGGGCTCCGGCGAGGTCCCCACCGGCCGCGAGGGCACTACGTGCGGTGGCCAGAGCCGCAGAGGACGCCGCGAGCGCCTCCTGAACGGATCGGAGCGAGTCCCGCTGCTCGGTACCGGACGGCACCAACTCGGCGACATGCGACTGGGCGGTGGCCACTTCGGTCGCCACGTCCCCGAGGGTGACCTTGAGGGCCGGAGTCGTCAGCCGGCCACGGGTGTGCTGATCGAGCGCAAGGCGAGCGGTCGAGGTCGCGGCCGATCCGTCGTGAGCCGCCATGGAGAGCTCGGTCGCCGACTGGGAGCAGGCACCCAGTAGCAGGTCGGCGAGTAGGGCGACTCCCACCAGCGCCAGCCGGAACCGTACCGACGCAGCCGTGCCAGCGGAACCGACAGAAGGCTCACGGTCTCCATCCGCCATCTCCCCTCCTTCGTCACTTGTGGTGCCCCGGTTCCCCGGACCCACCCGTTCCATGCACGGGCTTGCGTGGGGCGCGGTACGTCGTGGTTGGCTGCAGGCATGCATGCACTGCTGCTGATCGATCTACAGGAGGACTTCCTCGCGCCGCCTGGGCTCGCCGAGCAGCGTGCCGACGTCGTTCAGCGGGTATTCGATTGGGTCGGCTGGGCCCGGCGACGCCAACTGCCGGTCATCGAGGTGCGTACGGTCCTCCCCGACGACGAGTCGACGTGGGCGCTCAACATGAGGGAGGACGGCCAGCCCGTCGTCCTGGAGGGATCACCGGGCGCCCAGCGGCTCGCCGAGTTCACGTTCGCCCCCGACCTCTCGATCAGCAAGCGCCGCGACGATGCCTTCCACGGCACCGACTTGCTCCAACAGCTGCGCGACCGAGACATCGATGCCCTCGTCCTGGCGGGGGTCTCGACGGAGGCCTGCCTGGCGCTGACGGCGGCCTCCGCCTACGCCCACGACCTTCGAGTGAGCCTCGCGGCCGGGGCAGTGGCCTCAGCCGACCGACGCGCACACGTACGAGCGCTGGCCTGGCTGAAGGAGCAGTACCGGCAAGAGCTGACGGCCCCAGCGGATCTCCGCTGACCTGGCTCGACCCCGGTCCGGCATGCGCACCGGTTCTTCGGGTACCCGAGATCTGGGTCCGCCGCCAGGCCGGACCGTGGTCGTTCGGGAGGTCGATGTGGCGGTTGCCCGGTCCAGTCCGTTCCGCCCGGGTCCCGAGGCGGTACCGCTGCCCGTCCGGGACGCCCCTCCGGCCGCCGATGCGACCTTCCGACCCGGAGGTGAGTTCACGGTGGGAGCCAAGGACGAGCTGCTCCTTGTGGACGAGACGAATCGACTGCTCGGCCCGGCCGCCACGGCACTGACCCCGCTCCTCCACCGCCAGCCTCCGGTCCCGGGAACCGTGCACGGCGAGATCTTCCCGGATCAGGCCGAGCTGGGCACCCCCGTGTGTCGCGACGGAGAAGAGCTGGCCGGATCCCTGGGCGCGCTCCGTCGCTGGCTGCGGCCTTCCAGGTACATGTCGGTCTGCCGGACCCGGCCAGCGCCATGCTGGCCCATCGCGGGCTCCGCAATCGGTTGTTCCTGCTACGTGCGCTTGCCGCTGCTTCACCCTTCTGGCACGGCCACGACTCCGGGACCGTGTCCACCCGCTCCGCGATCATCCGCTCCTACCCGCGGGGAGGTCTGCCTCCGGCCCTGGGTTCCTGGGACGAGTATCTGAGGGCGATCCGGCGGGCGATCTCGAGGTCCGGGTGATGGACGCCCAGCACTCGTTGGACCGGATCGCCGGACTGACCAGCCTGGTACGGGGGTTGGCCCGGCATGCGGTCGAGGCACCAGATCCCGTGGAGGGGCCCGAGGACCTGTTGATCGCATTGCTGGAGGCATACGTTGACGACTCGGCGGACCCGTGACACAGCAGGCCGAGATCGATTCCTTCAATCCGACGCCCGGAGCGGCCGTGGGCACTTCATCGCCGTGTACGGGTAGTAGAGGCGTCGAGGGTCCAGTGTCTGATCAGTCGGTGACAAGTGCCAGCTCACCGCGCATCTGAGAGGCGCGGGTACTGGTGATACCGACGAGATTGCGCAGGATCGCGGCCTCCGCCGCGGGGCGCTCGCACGCCAGGCTGGCCAGATCAGCGGCCGAGAGTGAGTAGCACTCCACGGCTGAATCGGCCCACACCGTGCTGGTCCGCGCCTCGCCGGTGGCGAAGGCCAGTTCACCCAGCACCATGCCCGCCGAGAGCGTGGCGAGTCGCCGTGGCTGCCCGCCGGCCCCGGTCGTCATCACACTGAGCTTGCCCCGGGTGATCAGGTAGAGCTCCTCGGCATCGGCGCCCGGACCCAGCACCCTCTCTCCGGCAGCGAACTCATGACACTCGAGTAGTCGGCGCACCGCCAACAGATCGGGGTCGGAGAGTCCGGCCAGCAGGTCGTGATCAGCCAGGTCCACACTCGCGGTATTCGCCGCCACCTCCGAGGCGATCAGCAGGTGCGTCTCGCACCATTCGAGGGCGGCGTCCAGCTCGCTGAAGCTGAGCGGTCCGATCTCATCCGCCGATGCTCCGGCGGTGAGTCGACGCATCGTGTCGAGGAATCCCCCGTGGCGTGCCAGACCGGAGAGAAGCAGCCGACCGCCGCGTGCGGAGTACTCGTGGTGAAGGTCTGCGAAGAAGGGGGCGGCCACCGGCGCGATCTGGGTGACTCGGCTGAAGTCCAGGACGGCGAGGTTGACCCCCGCCGGTGACCCGACCAGGTGCCGGATCACCCTCTCGACCTCGGGGAACTCCAGGTCTCCCTGGAGTTCGAGCGCCGTCACCTCGTCGCCTCGCTCGGTCAAGACGGCACGCTCGAGAGCGGAGCGGATGCGCTTGGAGCCACGCTCCGCGATGGAATGGGCGGCACGGATCGGTGGCGCGTCGCCGAATTCGATCAGGCGTAGTCCCAGATCCCTGGCCAGATCCCGGCACACCCGCACCCCGCGCACGCTGTTGCCGTGCGCATCCAGCAAGGGGGAGAACACCGCGATCCCGAGCCTGCCCGGCAAGACGGCGAGGATCCCGCCCGAGACACCGCTCTTGGCCGGCAACCCCACCGTGTAGAGCCAGTCCCCGGCGCCGTCGTACATCCCACAGGTGGCCATCACCGTGAGCATCGCGCGTGTGGTCGCCACGCTCGCCGCCCGGACGCCCGTCACCGGATTGGTGCCTCCATTCGCCAGGGTGGCTGCCATCAGCGCCAGGTCCCTACAGGTCACCTCGGTCGAGCACTGCTGGAAGTAGAGGTCGAGGGCGGCCTCCGGATCGGTTTCGATCGCACCCGATCCGTACAGCAGGTGCGCGATCGCCCGATTGCGATGCCCGGTAGCACACTCGGAGGCGTAGACGGCCTCGTTCAGGGACAGCTCACGGTCGGTGTAGCGGGAGTACTCCCCCAGCAGCTGCGCCAACGGGTCGCTGCCACCCAGCATGGCGGTCGCTGTGATCGCTCCGGCGTTGATCATCGGGTTGGCCGGGGTGCCCCGGTGCGGATCGAGGGTGATCGCGTTGAACGCGTCGCCCGTGGGCTCGACACCGATCCGGCTACGAACCGCCGCATCACCGAATTCGTCCAGGATCATGCCGAAGGTCAGCGGCTTGGAGATCGATTGGATCGTGAAGGGGTGTCCGGTGTCGCCCACCTCATAGACCGCCCCGTCGGCGGTGGCCAGACAGATGCCGAAGAGGGCGGGGTCGGTGTCGGCCAGTTCAGGGATGTATCGGGCTACCTGGCCCTCGTTCAACCCCGCATACTCGGCGTGCAGCCGGGCCAGGTATCCCTGGATCGGCGAGGCGACCGAGGGCTCGCCTTGGGCTCCGGTGCCGGATCCGGATGGCTGTCGAACGGTGCTCATCCCGGCAGGATGGCACACGTGTCCGCGCGGTTCCACGGCCCGGTCGGTGTCTCGGCCGCTCGTGCCGCGCACCTGTTCGCCTACGGAACTCGCGCGAAGCCGACGCGCAAGGTGTAGCCACTGCCGAGTCGGCTTCCCTCGGGGTTCACCAACACGATCCGAGCCGTGGCGTGAGTGCTGGTCGAGGGCACCTGTGCGGCGACCTTCAGCTCGACGGTGCCCTCAGTGTCGGGATGGACCACGAGACCGATGATCCTGGCGTTCTTGCGCCCGGCTGCGCGCGGGCCAGCAGGTCGCTGGGGATCGGCGGTCACCCGCACCACCGCGTGATATCCCTCGGGGATCTGGGTGATCGAGCCGCCCAGACTGACACTGACCGCCCCCTTCTCACCGGCCTCCGCCGCGAACGAGGCCCGGTTGTTCGGTCCGTCCCCAGGGTCATCGGGCGGGTCCAGGATGGCTGCGGCTGCCGCCGTCACGGCAGTCGCCACGGCGCACAGCACCGCAACGAGAAAGACGGACCACGAGACGGTGAGCATCCGCTTTCCGTTGACGGTCGCACTCAGGTAGTAGGCACGCACGTCGTAGGCGTCGTTGATATTGAGGAACCGGAACCTGGGTCGGCGGGCGACCAACGACATCAGCACCGCCAGACCGGCCAGACCCGTGGTGATCAACGTGCCCGCGGGGATGACCGGGATCCCGTTCCAGTACCAGGTGGTGCGGGTGATGGTGATCGCGGCGGTGATACCGCTGACTCCGGCCAGCAGCGTCCCGACCTTGGTGACATTGTCGACGATGAACTGCTGCTGGGTGAGAATGCGATCCAGCGTGTGGGGCGGGGTGAGGCTCTGTGCGGCCTCCTCCCACATCCGGTGCTCGTCGTCGGACATGATCGGTTCGAGGTCGGCATCCTCCGGTGCGGTCATCGCGACACCACTCCCTGGATCCGCTGGGCGTGCGGCTTCGCCTCGACATCGGCCGCGGTCCCGCCCGGGCAGGTCACCGTGACCGCGAACCGACGACGCCGTGGGTTCTCTTCCCTCAACGCCCGGTTCGCCAGGGTCGGTGCTCTACGGGCCAGCACCTCGCTGCGTACCTCAGGGGTCAGATCGGTGTCCGGGTGAAGCGGACAGGGATAGGTCTCGGGCGTGAACAACCAGTCCATCGTCGCCGGCCCCCTTGGGTCGAGTCCAACGGTCCGCGCTCCGCGGGCCTGTTCTCAGCGAAGCGGCTGCGAGCTGGCAGCGAAAGATCCATTTGGGTGAAGTGTGCGGCTGCTCACGACGTGGCAAGCACCTCGTTGAGGGCCTCGGTACTCGAGGGGTGGGTCCAGATTCCGTCCCGCAGCTCATCGACCCGGACTCCGGCCCGCATGGCGAGCGCGACCAGGTTGATCAGCTCCTGGGAGTCGACGCAGAACACTGTCGCGCCGAGAAGGAGCCGGGTATCGGCGTCGACCACTACCTTGATGAGCCCGTGGGTCTCACCCAGGATCTTCGGCCGCGGCATCGCGGCGATATCAGCGACCGGCTTGGCGAAGACCTCGACGTCGTAGCCCTGCTCCCGCGCTTGAGTCTCGCTCAGTCCGACCCGCGACAGCGGGGGTGTCAGGAAGGTCGTCGAGGGGACCGCCACCCGGTCCGTCGTACGCCGGGCACCATCGCCGAGGAGTTGGTCGAGGACGATGCGGTGATCGTCGTAGGAGATATAGGTGAACTGTGGTCCGCCGTTGACGTCGCCCACGGCGAAGACTCCCTCGGCGGAGGTCTTCAGCCGCTCGTCGACCACGACGTAGCCACGCTCGTCGACGTCCACCCCGGCGGCGGCGAGATCCAGACCATGGGTGGTGGGCGTTCGCCCGGTGGCGAGCAATACGGCGTCGGCCTGCATCGCTCCGCCGTCATATTCCACCCGGATCCCGGAGCCCTCGTCCACGAACCCCGAAGCACGCACGCCGTTGCGGAGCTCGATGCCGGCGTCGGCGAGACTCATCGCAACGGCGGCGCTGACATCGAGGTCGGCGCCGGGCAGTACCCGTTCCCCGCTGTTGAGAACGGTCACCTCGGCCCCGAACCGGGCGAACATGCCGGCGAACTCCAGGCCGATGAATCCACCGCCCACCACGGCCAGGCGGCGCGGCAGCGGGTCTACGTGTTGCAGCGTGGTCGAGTCGTACACCCTGGGACCGTGTGTGCCCGGCAGGTCGGGGCGCGCCGGCACCGTTCCGGTATTGATCACCACGGTCTCGGCCGTGATCCTCAGGCGATCGTCACCCGCGGTGACCTCCACCTCCCGAGGGCCCACGAAGCGGGCCCTACCGTCGACGACGGTGACCGCCTCGACCTCGGCCAGCATCGCATGGTTGCGGGCGCGCAGCTTGGCGATCAGTCCGTCGCGTGTGGCCACCGAGTCGACGAACCACGCCTCGGCATCGTCTGCGGAGCGCCGAAGCTCCGCCTGATGCACCAACGCCTTGGTCGGCACACAGGCGATGTTGATGCAGGTGCCGCCGTACATCTGAGCCGACTGCTCCACCATCACCACGCTGCGCCCGGCAGCCCCGAGCGACTTCGCGAGTGACTTGCCCGCCTTGCCCCAGCCGATGACCAGGACGTCCGTCTCCATCCGCTCCATGTGTTCCATCCTGTCAGGTGATGGATCGCGGCCGGTGGACGAAGGGCACGGACTCCTGTCAGCTAGCGGACTATCGCCGTCAACGGCAGGTTCAGACGGTCGCGAAGCTGTGCCACGCTGACGCCCCAGGTGGCTGTCACCACGATCTCGGGCCCACCGACCTCGAAGATCCCGTGGTTGGTGTACACCCGGCTGACACACCCGACTCCAGTCAGCGGGTAGGTACAGCCAGGCACCAGTTTCGGCGTCCCGTCCTTGTCGAACAGGGTCATCATCACGAAGACGTCCTTGGCGCCGATCGCCAGGTCCATGGCGCCGCCGACGGCCGGGATCGCGTCGGGCCTACCGGTATGCCAGTTGGCCAGATCGCCGTTGCCGGCGACCTGGTAGGCGCCGAGGACACACACGTCGAGATGGCCGCCGCGCATCATCGCGAACGAGTCCGCGTGGTGAAAGTAGGCGGCCCCCGGAAGTTCGGTGACCGGGACCTTGCCGGCGTTCGTCAGGTCGGCGTCGATCTCGTCGTCATGCGCAGCCGGCCCCATGCCGAGCATGCCGTTCTCGGTGTGCAGCACCACACCGAGTTCGGGGCGAAGATGGTCGGCGATCTTGGTCGGCTGACCGATGCCGAGGTTGACGAACGAGCCCTCGGGGATGTCGCGGGCGATAGTCTCCGCCAATTCGTCCATGCTCAGCGGGCCGCGGTCGAGGTGCTCGACCGTGCCGCGCGGAGTATCTGCGGTCGTGGACATCAGCGGGCTCCCTGGACGGTGTAGTGGCGGGGCGCAACGGCCACCACCCGGTCGACGTAGATCGAGGGGGTCACGATCGCTTCCGGATCGAGGTCGCCGCTCTCGAGCACCTCGCTGACCTGAACGATCGTGGTGCTGGCCGCGGTAGCCATGACCGGCCCGAAGTTGCGCGCGGTCTTTCGGTAGACAAGGTTACCTAGCCGGTCGGCGTGGTGTGCCGAGATCAGGGCGTAGTCGCCCTGGATCGGGAATTCGAGGAGGTAGTCACGGCCCGCGAGGGTTCGGGTCTCCTTGCCGTCGGCCAGGGGGGTGCCCACCGCCGTCGGGCTATAGAAGGCGCCGATACCTGCTCCCGCAGCGCGCATCCGTTCGGCGAGATTGCCCTGGGGGACGACCTCCAGCTCGACTCGTCCGGCAAGGTACAACTCATCGAACACGTAGGAGTCGGCCTGCCGTGGGAAGGAACACAGCACCTTACGGACCCGGCCCGCCTTGAGCAGTGCGGCCAGCCCGACCTCGCCGTTGCCCGCGTTGTTGGCCACGACGGTCAGCTCGCGGGCACCCTGGCGGATCAGCGCGTCGATCAAGTCGAACGGCATTCCGGCCAACCCGAAGCCCCCGACCAGGATGGTCGCGCCGTCCTCGATGCCGGCGACTGCCTCATCGGTGGTCTCCAGGATCGTGGTTCGACTCATCGTCCTGCCTCCTCATTCTCAAGCACGACGGCGAGGCCCTGGCCCACACCGATGCAGATGGCCGCAACACCCCAGCGCTCGTTTCGCTCGCGGAGCACCTTGGCCAGGGTGCCGATGATGCGCCCGCCGGAGGCGCCGAGCGGGTGCCCCAGGGCGATCGCGCCGCCTCGGGTGTTCACGATTTCCGGGTCCGCGAGTCCTTGCCCGAGCCAGGCGTCGACACACGCCAGCGACTGCACCGCGAATGCCTCGTTCAGCTCCACCGCGCCCACCTGCGCCCAGGTGATGCCGGCCCGCGCTAGTGCCCGGTCGGCCGCCTCGACCGGCGCATAGCCGAAGGCCTGCGGTTCGAGGGCCGCCGCACCCCGGCCCGCGATCCGCGCCAGCGGGGCACGGCCGATCAGCTCGCTAGCGCTCGCCGACCCGAGCAGCACCGCCGAGGCTCCGTCACTGAGCGGGGAAGCGTTGCCCGCGGTGATAGTGCCCTGCTGACGGAACACCGGTCTCAATGCGGCCAGCGATTCAGCCGTACTACCCACCCGGATCCCCTCGTCGCGAGTCAGGCTCACCCCGGACACCGGGGCGACTAGATCGTCGTAGAACCCGTCCTCCCAGGCCTGGTGGGCGAGTTGATGGGAGCGGGCCGCGAACGCGTCCTGTCGCTCCCGCGAGATCTCGAAGCGTTCCTGCAGCTGCTCGTTGGCCTCGCCCAGGCTCACGGTCCACTCTCCCGGCATCTGCGGATTGACCAGACGCCAGCCCAATGTCGTGGAGACCGCGCTCACATCGCCGGCGGGAAACGCTCGATTCGGCTTGGGCAGCACCCAGGGGGCCCGAGTCATCGATTCCACGCCACCGGTCAGGACGACCTCGGCGTCACCGGTCTCGATGGTCCGTGACCCGAGCATCACCGCGTCGAGGCTCGATCCGCAGAGCCGGTTGACCGTGGTGGCAGACACGCTGACCGGCAGACCGGCCAGCAGAACCGCCATGCGCCCGACGTTTCGGTTGTCCTCCCCGGCACCGTTGGCGTTGCCCCAGATAACGTCTGCGATGGCCGATGGGTCGAGGTCGGGGGTGCCTGCCAGGGCAGCCGTGATCACCCCGGCCGCGAGATCGTCGGGGCGGACACCGGCCAGGCTTCCGTTGAACCGGCCGAACGGAGTGCGGACCGCGGAGTAGACGTGGGAGGTGGTCATGCCATGCAGCCTAGACACCCAGTCTCATATACTTAAGTATCAATATGTGACACTATTGAGTAAGGTTCCGATATGGATCTCTTGCGGCATCTTCGCTACTTCGTGACCGTGGCCGAGGAGCGACATTTCGGTCGCGCCGCTGAGCGACTGCAGATGGCGCAACCCCCGCTCTCCCAGCAGATCCGTCGCCTCGAGGCCGCGGTAGGCACCGAACTGTTCGCCCGCACCACCCGACGGGTCGACCTCACCCCGGCGGGCGCTGCCTACCTGCTCCGGGCCCGAACCATCCTGGCTTCCGTCGAGGCCGCTGCCGAAGAAGCCCAGCGGGTCGCGGCGGGAGTGGTCGGCCATCTCGTCATCGGGTGCGTCGGCTCGGCAACCTATAGTCTCCTTCCGGCACTCTCTCGTCGGCTCGCCGACGAACTGCCGGGCATCGACTTCGCATTCCGAGGAGAGCTGCTGGTCGCCGACCAGGTCGAGGCACTACGAGAGGGAACCATCGACCTCGCCCTGCTCCGACCGCCGATCACCGATGGATCCCTCACGATCACTCCGCTGCGCGAGGATCGCCTGGTGGTCGCACTGCCGACCGATCACCGTCTCGCCGACCGCGAACAGATCCGCGCCGCCGATCTCGCCGACACCGACCTGATCGTGCACTCCGCCGGACGGCGCTCAGCGATGTACGGCGTGGTGCGCCGCCTGCTCGACGAGGCGGGCATCACCCCCCGCGTCCGACACGAAGTCGGCGAGACCTCCACCCTGATCACTCTCGTCGCAGGCGGTCTTGGCGTCGCCGTCGTGCCGCAGCCGGTGAGCGCCCTGGCCTTGGCCGGGGTGACCTACCTCCCTCTGGTCCAACCGAGCGCCACCGTTCCACTGGCCGTGGCACATCGATCGGAGCGCCAGGAGCCACACCTGCGACACACCCTTGCCGTCATTGAGTCACTCATTCATGCATAGCAGTTATGAATCAGCCGCTTTTTGGTCTTTGTGTTACTGGATCATCGGGCCTAGCGTGGCAGCACCACGTGACGCCAGACACACTCGGGATACCGACAACGAAAGGGGCGTGACTCGATGGATCTCAAGCAGCTGCGCTACTTCAATGCGGTGGCCGAGACCAGCCATTTCGGACGGGCAGCCGAACGCCTCCACCTCGCCCAGCCAGCGCTCTCCCAGTCGATCCGTCGCCTGGAGGCGGAACTGGGCATACTGCTCCTGAGCCGCACCACCCGCCAGGTCAGCCTGACCCCGGCGGGCGCGTTCTTCCACCGCGAGACCCGCCGGATCCTTGCCGACCTCGACGCCACCGTGGGCGGAACCAAGAGCATCGCCCAGGGCAATCGCGGACTGCTCCGGGTCGGCTTCACCGGTACCAGCGCCTTCACCCAGCTCGGCCGGCTGTCACAGATGGTTCGCACGGCCCTGCCCGGCGTCGTCCTCGAGGTGCAGGCGGACCTCCTCACTCCGGCACAGGTCGAGCGGATCCTCGACGGTCGACTCGATCTCGGCGTGCTCCGTGGCCCCGTCACCGAGCTCGGCATCGAGACCCGGACCCTGCTCCAAGAGCCCCTGGTCCTCGCTCTGCCCGCCGAGCACCGCCTGATCCCCGAACCCGCGCTCAAGGTCATCGACCTCTCCGGCGACGACTTCGTCGCCTACGCCGACACCCGCTCGGCCGTGAACGAGGCCGTCATATCCACCTGTCGGCGCGGTGGTTTCTCCCCTACCATCGCCCACCGAGCTCCGGGGACCGCCGCGCTGCTCGCGCTGGTCGCCGCCGGCCTTGGAATAGCACTGGTCCCGGAGTCGGTTCGCAGCATGCAGCTCGCCGGGGTGGTGTTCCGCGACGTCGTCGGCGTCGACAGTATCGATCTCTCCGTGGCCTGGCGGGCGGAGGGAACCTCGCCCCTGGTCGCCGGGGCGCTGGCAATGCTCGACCGATCCGGCTTCTTCGACGCCCTGGCTGTTGGTCGGGCTGACCCCCACCTGCCCGACGCCCACCAAGGACTACCATGAAGATCACCGCCATCGAGGCGATCCCCTTCCGGATCCCTTACCGCAAGCCGCTCAAGTTCGCCAGCGGCGAGGTGCACGTCGCCGACCATGTACTGGTCCGGATCCACACCGATGACGGGATCCTCGGAATCGCCGAGGCGCCGCCGCGCCCCTTCACCTACGGCGAGACACAACGCGGCATCATCGCCGTGATCGAGACCATCTTCGCTCCACAGATCCTCGGTCTGTCTCTGACCGATCGGGAGCAGATCACCGCCCTCCTCGGTCGCACGGTCGGGAACCCGACCGCCAAGGCAGCGATCGATATGGCGGTCTGGGACGCACTCGGGCGGAGGCTGGGATTGCCCGTCGCCGAACTGCTCGGCAACTACACCGACCGGATGCGGGTCTCGCACATGCTGGGCTTCGACCATCCGAGCGCGATGGTCACCGAGGCCCAACGGATGCGCGAGGTCCACGGCATCACCACATTCAAAGTCAAGGTAGGACGTCGACCGGCGGCCCTGGACGTTGCCGTCGTGCGCGCCCTGCGAGAGCAGTTGGGTCCCGACATCGTGCTGTATGTCGACGGCAACCGTGGCTGGACCGCATCGGAGTCGGCGCGTGCCATGCGTCAGATGGCCGACCTCGACCTGGCCTTCGCCGAGGAGCTCAGCCCCGCCGACGATGTCCTCGGTCGGCGCTGGCTCGTCGAACAACTCAATGTCCCCTTCATCGCCGACGAGTCGGCCACCACCCCGGCCGAGGTGACCCGCGAAGTGCTCGGGGGTTCGGCCACCGCCGTCTCGATCAAGACCGCACGAACCGGCTTCACCGGATCCCAACGGGTGCTCCACCTCGCCGAAGGGCTGGGCCTGGAGGTAGTGATGGGCAACCAGATCGACGGCCAGCTCGGCTCCATCTGCTCGGTTGCGTTCGGCGCTGCTCACCCGCGCAGCAGCCTGCACGCCGGGGAACTCTCCAACTTCTTGGACATGAGCGACGACCTACTCACTGAACCGCTCCAGATCACGAACGGCGAGCTCGTCCTGCGCCCCGGCCCGGGTCTGGGCGTCGCGATCGACCACGAGAAGCTCCAGCACTACCGCACCGACCTCTGACGAGGCCACCCGTATCAGACCACCTGGCTCATCCCACGAGAGGAAGCACCATGACCCACGACACCCACCAGGCGGCCGCCGAGACCGCGACCGCTGCGGCGTCCGGCGCCAGCGCCACCGAGCGCTTCCACACCGACAAGTCTCCTTACGACGCCGTCCGGGACATCACCCCCGAGCGGGTCGACACTCTTGCCCGTTCCGTGCTCGACGCCGTGTACGCGACCATCCGCGAGCACAAGGTCACCTACTCCGAGTTCAACGCTCTGAAGGCGTGGATGATCGGCGTCGGAGAGGATGGCGAGTGGCCGCTCTTCCTGGACGTGTGGCTCGAACACGTCGTCGAAGATGTGAACACCGAACACCGCGAAGGCAACAAGGGGTCCATCGAAGGCCCCTATTACGTGCCGAACGCCCCGAACCTGGGAGCCACCGGATCGGTTCCGATGCGCGAGGGCGAGAGCGGTACGCCGCTCACCTGGAATGGCACGGTCACCTCCACCGACGGCACCGTGCTAGAGGGGGCTGTCGTGGAGCTGTGGCACGCCGACAACGACGGCTTCTACTCACAATTCGCTCCCGGTATCCCGGAGTGGAACCTGCGCGGCTCCTTCACGGTCGGCGCCGACGGCGCCTTCGAGATCCATACGATCCAGCCCGCGCCTTACCAGATCCCCACCGACGGCGCCTGTGGCAAGCTGATCGCGGCAGCCGGGTGGCATGCCTGGCGTCCCGCCCACCTGCATGTCAAGGTCTCCGCGCCCGGTCACGAACTGCTCACCGCTCAACTCTATTTTCCCGGCGACCCACACAACGAGGACGACATCGCCACCGCCGTCAAACCCGAACTCCTACTCGACCCGCGGGCCCAGTCGGACGGCTCGGTCACCATCGACTATGGCTTCGTGCTGGATCCGGTGCACGGCTGATGCTGTATGCGGTTCGGATGGACGTCGCCATCCCGCGCGACCTCGACCCGGCGACTCGCGACGACGTGCTCGCCCGAGAGAAGGCATACTCCCAAGAACTACAACGCAGCGGCGAATGGGCACACATCTGGCGGATGGTGGGTCTGTACTCCAATCTCAGCATCTTCGAGGTGGAGTCGAACGCCCGGCTGCACGAGATCCTCTCCAATCTGCCACTCTTCGGGTTCATGACGATCGAGGTCACGCCGCTGACCGATCACCCCTCGGCGATCTGAGGCATCTATGGACACTCCTCCCACGATTCGGCTTCGCCACCTCGCGGGCGACCCACGCCAGCCGTTGCTGGTCGTGGGGCCCTCCCTCGGCACCAGCGTCGAACGGCTCTGGCGAGACGTCGCCGAGAGACTCCAGGGCTGGCAGGTCATCGGCTGGGACCTGCCGGGGCACGGCCACAGCCCACCGGCGGATCCGATCGACCCCGGGTTCGACCTGGCCGATCTCGGGAGGGCCGTCCTCGACTCCCTCGACAAGGAGCTGGGCGGTCACCCGCAGTTCGCCTACGCGGGCGACTCGGTCGGCGGAGCCGTCGGACTGCATCTCGCGTTGTCCCGCCCCACCCGGCTCTCCACCCTGATCGTGCTCTGCAGTGCCGCGCGGTTCGGTGAGCCCGGGCCGTGGCTGGAGCGCGCCGCGCTGGTCCGCGGCGAAGGCATCGAGCCGATGGTCGCCTCCTCACCGGCCCGTTGGTTCGGCTCGGAGATCCGCGCCGCAGATGATGAGCGCATCGCGGAGGCGCTTACCGACCTGGCCGCGGTCGACCCCGAAGGTTATGCCCGCACCTGCGAGGCTCTCAGCTCCTATGACGTCCGCGCGGCACTCTCGCAGATCACGGTGCCGGTGCTCGCGGTGGCCGGCGCGGACGATGTCGCCACCCCACCCCCGGTGCTGGCCGACATCGCCGAGGCTGTGCCCGAGGGCCGGCTCAAGATCCTCGACGGCGTCGGCCATCTGGCACCGTACGAGGCGCCGGGAGCGGTCGCCTCCCTCATCACCGCCCACCTACGGTCGCGGATCCTGCCTTCTCGACGCTGACGATGTGTTCGAGAAACTGCCGAAGAGCCAGGAATCACCGGAGGTCGGGATGGTGGCGCTTCGCGACATTCGGGTGCGCGCGCAGGCGAGCCTTGAGCAGGTTCTCGCCGTAGCGGGTTCCCAGGATGTTCGTGGCCTCCTGCTCAACCCCACGAGCGCGAGCCGCGAGCTCGGCCGGAAGGTCGATACGCGGTACCTCGGCGTCGAGGCCGGGGTTGAAGAAGAACGGGATGGAGAGCCGCTCGGAGCCGGGCTCGGGTGAGATCACGCGGTGCTTGGTGGCCCGTAGGTAACCGTCGGTGGCGATTTCGAGGAGCTCGCCGATATTGACCACGAAGACGTCGTCGAGTGGGGGCACGTCGAGCCATTCGTCGTCGCGCTGAACCTGCAGGCCGGCCTTGCCCGGCTCGATGAGCAGCAGGGTGAGGATGCCGGGGTCCTTGTGCACGCCTACCCCCTGCGCGGACGCTGCCGCTCCCGGGTACCTGACGAGTTTCATCAGGATGGAGGGCAGGTCGAATGTGGCGTCGAAATGGTCGGCCTGGGCACCGAGCGAAACGGCCCATTCCCGGACCAGCCTCGTTCCGAGACCGCTCAACCGCTCGATCCAGGCCTCGATCACCGGCCGCAGCTCGGGCAGCGCCTCGGGCCATTGGTTGGGCCCGTCGAGACGAAGGTAGGCGGGCTCGGTCGCAGTGTTCGGCTCACGCTCGCTGCCGATGTCGATCTGCTCACGCCAGTCGGCCGCCCCCGCGGTGAACTCGCCCCCGGTACGGGTGTACCCGCGGAACCAGCGGCTACGGGTCATCTCGATCGCGAGCTTGTCTGCTTCGGGGAGCGCGAAGAACCTCCGAGTCACCTCGAAGAGCTCGTCGATGACCTCGCTCGGGATGCGATGACGCAAGTGGAAGAAGCCGACCGTGTGCGTCGCCTCACGCAGGGTCTCGCGGAACGCCGTCACCGCGTCGGGGCCGCCGTCCAGGTCGGCCAGATCGAGTACGGGTAGACCGTCGGTAGTCACGCCGCCACTCTACCGACCATCCGCTTCGCCGAGCCTCGATCACCGCCGGTCGTCAGTGGCCTCATGGACCAAGCCTGATGCCCGACTGAGTTCGGTTTCAGTAGCCCAAGCCCACCCGCGGCAGCGCTATCCTCAGTCTCGGTGCGTGGCGGTGCCGGACGTCCAGATGCCGTCGGCCGCGGCCAGGCGGGCATACTCAGCGAAGTGTCGCGCCGGTCGCCCCAGAACCCACGGCAGGTCGTCGGTGAGGTGAGCATTGCGCCCGTCGAGGACCTGGGCGAACAGTTCGGCCATCATCCGCGCTTCACTCGGCGGCACTCCGTCGGCTTCGGCACCCGCCGCGAACTCGGCGGCGGTGCAGGAGCGATATTCGACTGATCCTCCGGTAGTCGTGGACAATGCGGAGGCCGCCTCGGTGAAGGTCAGCAGCTCCGGTCCGGTCAGCTCCAGGGTCCGGCCGACGAGGTCGTCACGGAGTAGGGCGTGAATGGCCACAGCCGCCAGGTCATCGATATCGACGAACGGCTCTGGGGTATCTCCTGCCGGCATCGCGATCAGCCCTGAGCGCACCGCGTCCAGCAAGAAGTGCTCGCTGAAGTCCTGCATGAAGAATGCGGAGCGCAGCACCGTGCACTCACCCACCCGTGCGGCTACCTCGCTCTCCGCATCGCGTGCGGCAGCCTCGTCGCGACCCGAGAGCAGCACGATGCGTTGCACGCCGAGGTCGCTCGCGCGGGCCGCGAAGCGGCCGAGACACTCGGCGGCACCGGGCACCGCGATATCGGGATGGAAGGCGACGTAGGCGCGGCGGATGCCGCGCAGTTGAGCGTTCCAGGTGGCGTCGTCCTGCCAGTCGAATGGGACGGGCCCCCGGCGGGAGGTGATCCGCACGGCCGCTCCCTGGACGGTGAGCTGCTGGGCGACTCGTCGACCAGTGCGACCGGTGCCACCGACGATGAGATAGGGCTGAGTGAGTTCATTGGTCATGTCTCTCAGCCTGCCCGCATAATGACTTGTTCAGAATGGCCATATGCCTCATTGCCATATGCATTCGGCTCACTTCTGCTAGCGTTCTTTCGTGGATCCACTCACCCATCTCCTGAGCGGGCTTCGTGCCCAGGGCGCATTCACGCTACGCGCCCAGTTCGATCCACCGTGGGCCATCGAGGTGCGAGACGACGCCGCTCTGACCGTCATCGCGGTCCTCAGCGGCAGTGTCAGGCTGCGGCAGGACGGAACGGACGAGCCGTTGCAGACCGGGGATCTCGCCCTGATCCAGGGTGCCACGCCGTATGTCGTGAGCGACGCGCACGGAACCTCGCCGACAGTGCGGATCCTGCCCGGCAACCAGTGCGTCGATCTCGCCGGGCGCCCCGTGGCTCAGTCGATGAGCCACGGGTTTCGTACCTGGGGCAATGCCGACTCCGGCAGGGATGCACTGTTGATCGGCGTCTATGAGTCGATAGGCGAGGTCGGCCGGTTGCTCACCCGAGCCCTGCCCGCCGCGTTCATCGTTCGAGAGGAGAGTCGGGTAAGCGACGTCGTGGCTCTGATGGAGCGCGAGATCGCCTTGGACGCTCCCGGGCAGAGCGGCCTACTCGATCGCTTGCTCGATGTGGTGCTGGTCGGCGCTGTTCGGTCGTACGCACTACGGGCGGGGGCGAGTCCCATCTCCGCTCTCACCACTCGCGACGCATTGGTCGGTACCGCCCTGGAGCTGATGCACGCTGAGCTGGCCCGCGGCTGGACCCTCGACTCGCTTGCTCGGGCCACAGGCGGGTCACGAGCAACACTCAACCGCCGGTTCAAGACCACGATCGGTCAACCCCCGATGGCGTACCTCACTACTATCCGACTCGCCATGGCCGCCGACCTGCTCAGAGAGCCTGGCACCACCGTCGCGCAGGCGGCTCACGCCGTGGGCTATGCGACGCCGTTCGCCCTGAGCGCCGCGTTCAAACGCCAGCTCGGCCTGAGTCCACGGGACTACCGGACCGCTAACGCAGCTGATCGCGGCGCCGGGTGAGGTAGGCGGTCTCCCCCGTATTGCCCGCCAGCTCAATGGCCCGGGTATAGGCCGCCCGTGACTCCCGACTCCGGCCCAGTCGGCGAAGGAGATCGGCGCGGGTGGCGTGAAATGCGTGATACTCCCCCAGCGTGTCCGCGAGCCGATCGACGATCGTCAGGGCCACAACGGGGCCGTCGAGTTCGGCGACGGCGACGGCCCGGTTGAGGGTGACCAGCGGTGCGGGGTCCACCTGCAGCAACTGGTCGTAAAGAGCGAGGATCTGCGACCAGTCCGTGTCACGGATGTCGGGCACGGAGGTGTGCACGGACCCGATCGCGGCCAGGATCTGGTAGCGCCCGGGTGCTTCCCCGGCCGCTGCGGCAGCCAGCCGATCGCGCACGAGCTGGTGGCCCTCGGCGATCAGTTCGGTGTCCCAGGCCCCGCGGTCCTGCTCAGCGAGCGCGACCAGTTCGCCGCACGCCGAGATCCGGGCCGCGCCCCGAGCCTCGGTGAGCAGCATCAACGCCAACAGACCGGTGACCTCTCCGTCGTGCGGCAGGAGTTCGCGGACGAGCCGGGTGAGCCGGATCGCCTGTCTCGTCAGGGCGGGACGAATCGGATCGCTGTCCGGGCCACTGGCCAGGTACCCCTCGTTGAAGACCAGATAGAGAACGGCGAGTACCCCCGAGACCCGGGCGGGCAGATCTTCGGCGGCGGGTATCCGGTACGGGACGCGGGCGGCCTTGATCTTGGCCTTCGCCCTGGTGATCCGTTTTCCCATCGTGCTCTCGGATACCAGGAAGGCCCGGGCGATCTCTGGCACGGTGAGCCCGCCGATCAGACGCAGGGTCAACACCGTCCGAGCCTCGATCGCGAGCGCGGGGTGGCAGCAGGTGAAGATCAGTCGGAGTCGATCGTCCGCGATGGCACCCACCTGCCCGACCGGTTCGTCCTCGCGCAGCATCAGGGCCTCCCGGTGCTTGTCGGCACGCTTGCTCTCCCGCCGGATGCGATCGATGGCTTTGCGGTTCGCGGTCGTGGTGAGCCAGCCACCCGGATTGGGCGGTACACCGTCGGTGGGCCATCGTTCGACGGCGGCCGCGAACGCTTCGGCCGCGGCCTCCTCAGCAATATCGAGGTCACCGAAGCCTCGGAGTGCGCCGGTCACCCCGGCGAGGATGACGTCCCCGGCCTGGTACTCACGCCCGCGGCCGTAGACGCACTCGATGTCCCGGTGATCACCAGTGGCGGGATCGCAGACGGGCGCGGTCTGGTGGCCGCGCTCGCGCTCGGCGCCTGCGGCGTGAACATGGGCACCAGGTTCATGGCAACGGTCGAAGCCCCCATCCACCCGAACGTGAAGGCGCAAATCCTGGCGAACTCGGAACGAGATACGGTGCTGGTGTTCCGCAACCTCAGCAATACCGCACGCGTCGCCCGCAACTCCATCTCCGAGCGAATCGAGGAGATCGGACGCCAGCCAGGGGCAACGTTTGAGGCCGTCGCCGACCTCGCCTCTGGCGTACGAGGCCGCCGCGAAGTGCTGGCCGAGGGACGAATGGACGACGGTATGTGGTGGGCTGGCCAGGCGCAGGCCTTGATCCACGATCTCCCCAGCGTCGCCCAACTCATCGAGGCGATCGTCGGAGAGGCCGAGTCGATCATCCGCCACCGGCTTCCGCAGAACTGTAAGCAGCCGTCGACACAGGACTGAGTCCCCATCATCTGCAGCGTCGAACACGCAGGCGAAATTCCGGCCAACCGGGCTGAAACTCACCGCTGACGCGGAGAATGATGCGCATGCCCTCGCGGGTTCCTGATCCTCCCGTGGCTGGACGGATGGCGCAATCAGATGCAGTCCACTCCCCTGACTCCGGACCAGCCCACAACCACGTTTGCCAAGGTCAACTTCGGTTGGACGAAGCACTACGATCCGCTGGCCAAGATGAACTGGTGCGAACTGCCCAGCCGTGACACGGGCGATACGCACCGAATTCCCACACCCACGCCGCGCGCGGGTCGAGGTGCTGCGGTATCGGGGAAGAGGCGAGCCGGGCGTACCTGCTTCAACGCCTGGCTCCAGCGCGTGATCGCGCATCTGGAGGCCCACGCGATCGTCTGCTCGGGGAGGCTGACCAATCGGGTCACGTGGGTAGCGGACTCAGAGGACCAGGACCTGGAACGTGATATCCGCCGACGGCATGCCCAACTGGGACGTTGCGCCGGGCATGAAGACTGGCGAGACTCCTATGTTGCTGCTGTCGAGGCAGCGGACGGCTCCGTCGCCGTGGATTAAGCGGAGCAAGGCCGTTTGAGTCGAGATGCGCAACAGGCTCTGATCAGCGTTTCGGCTGGTCAGCGCCCTTTTTCGGTCAGGCTGACAGGATCTGAACCTGCGACCCCCTGGAAGAATCTTGCCTGTTCTTTGGAGTGCTGAGAAGCACGGAGAACCGTGATTTCACGCTCAACGATCGTTGGACGCAGTTCCCACAGTACCCCTCAAGACCCGAGAACCACGGAGGGTTTCTGGACGTTGAAGGGCAACGTACTCATCACAGCGGCGGGTCAATTTTGAGCCAGACGTGGGCTGACGCTCGAAGCCTTCTGGTGGAACGTCAGGTTTCGCGCGTGTCGACATCGATCGCACTGGCGGTGTCAGCCGCGAGTACTTCGTCTGCGTCTGCGAACTGTGACTCGAGGGACCTGCGCCACGCAGGTAGATCACCGGACAAGGTCAGCCAGGTCTGTGATCGATTGAGCTCGTCATATTGGTGGATGATGAAGTTCCGGTTGGCAATGGCCAGCGCCCATTCCACACCATCGGGTGCGAGGACTCCCAACTTGGACAGTCGGTTCGCGGCCTCACCGAGCTTCATCATGAGTGAGTCGCCGGCCTCCTGGAGAAGATCGTCGGCAAGGTAGGCGTCCTTGCCACGATCAACGATCTGGTCGGCGCGTTCGAGCCAGCCTCTAATATGCAGCAGTTCCTTGGCTGCCCTGCGTTCCATCAGAGCAACACCGCCTCACGTCGAATGTCGTCGTCAAGGCCGGGTGTGAGCCCGCCACGGTCAACAAGATCGATCTCGCGCCCGAGTACCTGCTCAATCAGTTGCTTGAACCGGATGAATCCGAAAGTTGATATTCCTTCGGGGGCTTCGACGAGCAGATCGATGTCGGAGTCCAGCCGCGCCTCGCCACGCGCAACCGACCCAAAGACCGCAAAGTGTGCGTAACCGCGTTCGTCCGCCAAAGCCTTGAGGATTGGACCAGCCGCCGCGAGCAGGGTTTCGGGATGGATGCCATCGAGTGACGGGGCGAACTTGAGTTGCTGGCTCACAGCTGGCTGCGAGATCCCCAGCGCCTCGGCGACCCGACGTTGACTCATCCCGGTAGCTGCAAGCGCCCGGAGAGCCAGGACTCGGCGCAGGCGCGCAAGGTCCTCGTCGCGTCGCGCGTCGCGGTACTCAGCCAACAAGGTCATAAGTGGATCTTATCACCTGGGTCACTCACAGGCCCAGATCACGACTTGAGGTGTATTCAAGTGCTTGAGCTGGGCGAATATAGCGCTCGACCAGCGCGGAGAGCCGCTTGTGCCGGTCTGGGCTGCGATGCGTCCAGAGGAATGCCGGCAAGGGCCGCGGTGGTGGCGTGCCCGGCGCGCAGGGAGTGCGGGGTGATCCGCTCGGCCGCCAGGCCGGCGGCGCGGCTGCGACGGGGTCGGTCCAGGCATGTTGGCCGTGGGCGACGGCGACCCGCTGACCTTCGGAGTCCTGGTCGGTCTTGGACCGGCAAATGGTGATCAGGATCCCGGCAGGCTTGAACTGCACGTCAGCCAGGGTGAGTGCAGCAAGTTCGGAGCGTCTCATAGCAGAAGCGAACCCGAGCAAGATGATGGCGGCGTCGCGGGCACCCTTGGCGCTGCTGCGGTTGATCGGGGTGATGATCTGACGGTTTCCTTGGTCCCGAGGGGCGAGCTTGGCGCCGTGGTGCGGTACCGATGATCCGGCGTAGGCCACGGCGAACCTGTCGAACGACTTCGGCGAGGATCGGGTCCCCGAGTCCGCGCATCCGGTGGTGGTAAGCGATCGCGCTGCACGCCATGTCGATGGTCCCGACCGAGAGTCCGTCGGCCGCGCGCTCGGCGAGGTAGGCACAGATCAGCGCTGGCGCGGCGGGCAGCGCACTCACGTCGCGACTCGCGCACCAGCGTTCCCACTGGCTCCAAGCGTTGGCATACGCCGCGCGTGTGGAATCGGCGTGCGCGGCGGTGATGGCATCGGCGATCCGGATCGCTTCGTCGACGGTCAGACCAAGAGGAAGGCCTGGAGTAGCGGCGGGGGCGTCAGGAACAGTCAGGTGTGGGGGCACCCACACGTTGTACGGGGCACTCCCCCGGCGCTCGCGTCCAGCCCTGCGCGAAGACCACCAGCCGGACTGGTCGTCACGCCAACCTTTTGTCACGACCATAGGTCGTCGACGGGAAGGTTCGTGTCGCCATAAGGAGCGCTAAGTGGACACCGGATCAAGTTCCGCAACCTTTCAGGGCCGGAGATCCGTAGATCTCCGGCCCTGAAAGTGCAGGCCAGAGGCTGTGTGCCTCTGATTCTTCGGTCGGGCTGACAGGATTTGACCCTGCGACCCCCTGTTCTAAAACAGGGCCTCCGCGAGTTTTGCTGAATCTTGCCCAACCACGCCCTGACCTGCACAGATGCCACCTCGGGCACTCGCTACGTGCGACCTTATATGCCCTCGAATGCGGCCTTTTGCCCGAATACTTGGTTAATAAGTGGTGAGCGCAGTCGACTGTTCCTCACCGGATGGACGGGCCTCGTGACGACAACGTCGGCGGCTGTGGACAACTCAACCGCCCCGCTCCCCCGGACTTCGCTGGGTAGTCGCTGACGTCGGTTTCTGACCGCGCTCGCTCGTCTGCCTTGACCTCAACGATACGGCCGGTAGCGTGTTCCATGAAGATCCCGGGAACGATCACTGGCCTCGGCCACATCGCCGGGATTTCGCCTTCGCCCAGCGTGGCACGACGCGACCATGGCGCTCCGGGGAGCACACCGCAAGCGTGGTCACTTACGCGATGCCAAGTGACCAGCATTGGGCTATCATGGTTCTCATGAGCGAGTCGATGACGATCAATCCGGCGCACCTGTCGGACTCGGACTGGGCGGCACTGCGGGCTTTTGTGGAGTCAGCCAAGTCGCGCGGCGAGGTCGTCGACGTCTCGGCTCGGGTCGAGTTGCTCTCTCCTGCCGAGGTCGCCAAGCGATTGGGCATGTCCCGGTCGACCGTGCTGCGCCGCATTGCCGAGGGCGACCTGGCTGCAACGAAGGTCGGCACGCACCACCGCATCTCCTTGGCCGAGTTCGAGCGATACAGCCACGAGTTGATGCGACAGATGGCCGAGGCAAGTGCCACGGACATCGAGGCCGACCTGTTCGGTGAGTGAGTCCTCAGTCCTGTTCCTGGACGCGAACACACTCGCCTCACCGGTCACCCGGACCCTTGTGGTCGCTGGGCGCCCGCGCCGACGGATTCCGGGTCGCCTGGTCGGCTCACGTCGAGGCGGAGGCGGACCGTCACGCGCGAGGTGCGGCGTCGCGGATCTCGAAGGTGCGGGCCGACATCCTTGGCATGGAGTTGTCGCCGTCCGCGGCCAGCACGGACGGGCTGGTGACGGTCTCGATTGAAGATCGCCAGGTCATGGCGGATTCGGTCCGGGCCGGAGCGCGGTATCTGATCACGATCGACGTCGACGACTTCGCTTTCGAGGACTTGGCCGCGAGCGAGATGAGCGCGGTCAACCCGGACTACTTCATGGCATTGCGGTTCACGGAGTACGCGTACAAAGAAGGCGTCAGCCTGCTCGCGGAGGTCGCCAAGAACCCGCCGCGCACCGAGGCGGAGGTGCATCGCATGCTCGGCCGGCGCCACCCACATCTGACAACACGGTTCGGTGACATCTATGAGTCAGCACCGGTTCCGGCAGATCGAGATCAGCCGAGCATCCTGATCAGGGGTGTCGCCTGCCTACGATGCGACTCGCACCTCGATGACGAGGACGGACGCCGGGTCGGGCTCTGCGCCAGACACCGGTGACGCTGACCTGAGAATGCCAGATCCAGCTCTACTACGACATCTGATTTTGGGGTTTTCAACCCCTGTTCAGTAGTGGCCAAAAATGGCCCCTGGCCTGCACAAACGTCTTTCGGCGTCTGTCAGCATCAGGGGCCGTTTTCGTTCTTCTACGGCCCCAGTGCGGCCCCAACGATGCCCACCCGGCGTCGGAACGTGGTGCACACCTCACACGTATGACCCTCTCCATTCACTCCCCCGATGAACTGATCGCCACCGTCCCCCACCTGCTCGGATTCAAGGCCGAGGAGTCAATCGTGTTCGTGCCACTGCGCCCCGATCTCCCCCTCGCCCGCGTCGACCTACCCACCACTGCCAGCCAACGCAACGAGGTCTGGGGCGCCATCCGCGGAGCGTTCAGTCGCTACGCCCAACCCGGTGCCAGCGTCGCCATCGTCTGCATGACCCACGACCAACAGGCCGCCGAACTCATTGGCCACGACCTGGCCGGACGGGCCCAACCAGTGAATAGTCGTGACACCATCGCCGCATCGTTGGTTGGCGATCGTGAGCCGGTCGCACAGTTGCTACCCGAGGCGCGGGAAGAGATCGCTCAGAGCACGCCCCGACGCGACGGGCCATGGGCACTCGGACGTCTCCAGCAGTTCCACGCGGACGGCGTCCGACTCACCGACCGTGACGCAGCCCGTCTCCTCTTGGCAGTCGAGTCCATCCCCATCCGCGACGCTCTCTGGAACGACATCAGCCGCGACAACTCAGTCTCACACGTTGCACTCTGGACCGACCTGACCAGCAAGGCACCCGACGAGGGACGAGCCGCTCCCGCCTCCCTGCTGAGCTTCGCCGCCTGGCAGAACGGCAACGGCGCCCTAGCCTGGTGTGCACTCGACCAAGTCCCCTAGGGCAAGCCGAACGGCCTTGCCGACCTGGTGGCCGCAGCCATCCAAACCGGCATGCACCTCCGCGAATGGGAAGCAGTCAAGGCCGACCCAGCTCAGCGGTCCACAGAGGCTCCCATCACGCATCAGCCGACAGCTGAACGCGGTACAACTCGACCCGCAATGGGGATGTGAGACCTCGCCATGGACATCTCGTACCGCCGCCGGCTGCCCGCAAGTGTCTTGGAGCGTGCATTCGCGCGTCTCGTGCCGAGTCGCCGTCCTCTCGCTGAGCCAGTCACCCAGCTCAACCTGGTCCCCGACACCGACGTGGCGATCAGCCAAGCTTGAAGTGCCTTACGCTCATCGCCTGCGCGAGGCTCATACTCGTAGATTTGAACCAGAACTCTCTGGTTCTAGAACGCCTCCCCCGGCGGTTTTGCTCGATCTTGCCCAAACACGCTCTGACCTGCGCCGATACACTCGGAGTCCGCCCTCGCCTTGGACTGCATATGCCCCTGTACGCGCTCATTTGCCCGAATAAGTGGTTAATAAGTGGTGAGCGAACGGTTGATCAGAACAGACCAAGTTGTTCGATCAAACCTTCGGCCGCAGTGACGATGGCCCCACCGTGGTCAACGGCCTCTGCGGCCTCCGCCACGCTGGCATCGTCACCGGGTCGCTCGGGATATTCCAGTTCGTTACGTCGCCGGCGCAACGCGCCGAACTGCCGGAAGCCTGGGCCGAATTGCGCGCGTACGGCTCGCTCGACCGCATAGTGTCCACCTTTGGTCGTGGGCCGGAGACCCTGGTGTGCAAGCAGCGCCGTCACCGCCTGCCGTGCGGCGTCGTAGGCAAGGACGAACGCGGAATCCGGGTCTCGATCGATCGCGGAGCGTGCTGTCTCCAGCGTGACGGCGGCTTTCTTCAACAAGCGCTCGCCGTTCGCAGCGTCGCCGGTGAGCTTTTGTAGTTCACCGGATGCAATGAGGGCTTCGATGTCGGATTCGCCAAGCTTCCAGCGTGCCATCAGGAGGTCACCAACCCATGAGCGTCGAACACAACGGTGTGTGCCGATGCCGTGATCTGAGCGACGAGTGCATCGGACGGGTCACTCCATTGCTCGGTGGTTCGGACGACAGGGTTGACCTCGATGCCGAGACGGACATGTGCCCGGTCCGCTGCATCGTAGAGGTCGGCGCGGTCAACCTTGCCGACCACAAGGACATCGATGTCACGAGGCGGGGGTCCCGCCTCGCCGGCGTACCGAGCGGCCCACGACCCGAAGATCACTACCTGCTCGGCGCCGGGAATGACGAACTCCTCGCCGATCACGACCCTCGGTCCGAACGTGACCTCCAGCAACTGAGCGAGGGCGCCCGCAGCGGGGTGGCTGGGGTTCGCACGCAGCAGGCGGTTACGGCCGAGCGTGCGGCTCACGATCAAACCCGCCTCATCGAGCCGCACTACCTCGCGATGAAGGGTGGATAGCGGGACATCCAAGCGCGTGGCGAGGTCGCTCACGCCGTACTCCTGCTCAGGGTGCAGCATGAGCCACATCAGCAGTTCCGCCTGGTGCTGCGACCGGAACACCGGCATCAGAGCTGGCCCATCACTACGCATAACCAGAAGATATC
Source organism: uncultured Nocardioides sp. (assembly GCA_964396585.1). Lineage (GTDB taxonomy): Bacteria > Actinomycetota > Actinomycetes > Propionibacteriales > Nocardioidaceae > Nocardioides. The sequence continues at coordinate 3,106 of CAYNFY010000029.1, read as the reverse complement.
TCCCGATTATAGGTAGCGTCAAGACTGGGTCCTCGCCGGTCACCCAGCCCCGCGTCCCATCGGGCTTCCCGCTGCTGACGGACCATGTGTCCGATTTTTCTGGATCGACTTCCTTCACAGCCCCAGGTTGCGACTGGAGGTGTGGGCAAGGGCCTCGACTGGGCGTATGTAGCGATTGATGAGGACCGAGATGTCCCTGTGGCGGGTTTGGGCGGCGATCCTTTCGAGTGGGACACCGGCAAGTGCCGCGGCAGTGGCGTGTCCGGCACGGAGGGAGTGGGCGGTGATGCGGGTGCCGTCGAGGCCGGCGGCGATGGCGCGTGCGCGAAGCATCCGGGCTACGACGTGTCCCGAGATCGACTGGTGGCTCATGCTCGTTCGATCGAGGCGGGTGAATAATGGCCCTGGAATAAGTGGTTAATAAGGCGATCTGACTCAAATGCAAACCGCCTCTGACTCAGCGTTTTCGCTGGTCAGAGGCGGTTTTTCGGTCGGGCTGACAGGATTTGAACCTGCGACCCCCTGGAGAAATTTGGGGTGTTTTGGACCTTGACGATCATCACCGGAAACAGCGGATTTCCTACGGTTTACGCGGGATCCGGTGTCTCGGACGCTACCGATCCTACCCGACCGATCACGGATCTTCACGCCTGTTTCTGGAGGGTAAGTGGTGGGTGGTCCAGTCCGTCGTCTCCGCGACACCCCGGACCGCGGGGCACATAACGACCGAGAATGACCCGCAGTCCCGCAGCAGTTTGGGCGAACCAGCGGACACTTGGCAGATCGTCACGCCCATCGAGTCGACTGGTATTTCGTAGGCGTCAGCTCCAGAACTCGCTGAGTCGCTCGGCAAGGGTTTCCCCTAGGTCGTAGCCAGCTTGAACAGCGATCGGCCGCAGAGACGGGTCCATCGCATTGGCGCCGAACATGTGCTCTGAGCTGCTGTCGGGGAAGATTGGCTCGACGCTGCTGCCCGCTGCGCGTAGCTCGTCGACCTGCGCCGCTAACTGCATGCCCCAGTCCAGCGGATGCAAAGTTCTGCCGCCGAGAGGTGACAGAACCAGCACCCGCTCGTAGCCGGCTGCCAGATCGGCATTCTCGGCACCGCGTCGGTAGCCGCCGTCGATGTATCGGCTGTCTCCGATCCTGTAGGGAAGGCCACCGCCGGCACAGCTGGCGGCGACGGCGTCCACCAGGTCGACGCCGCTGTGGCGGTCGAACACGACCGGTTCACCGGTATGGGCATCGACCGCCGTGATGAGCACCGAACGTTCCGGCCAGTGCTGACTGGGCAGCCGGGAGGCAACGGTGGTTCGCCACTGTGCTTGCCAGGAGCCGTCCGACGCCGCATCCCTGTCGAGCGCCGCAGCGCCCATTCTGCGGCGCATGTCAGCCGGGTCCTCAGAGGAGGCGATGATCTTGCGGAATTTCTCCAGGTGGTCGGTCATCGGCTTATTCGGAACGCGTCCTCGGTCGGATCCGTCCGGGCCACTCCCTTGCTGGGGGGCGGTGGCAAGGGTGGCGGCAAGCAGTTCGGTCGGAGTCGCGCCAGCCATCTGGGCCGCGGCCGTGGATCCGGCGGACGTCCCGATCGTCAGATCGGCTGTGGTCACGTCCAACCCGGCATCGAACAGGCCGGCGATGATGCCGATCAGCCACGCATTGCCTGTCGATCCACCACCACCGAGGACCAACGCCCGATCGCCGCCGGTCGTAGGGGTGAAATGCAGAGTTGAAAAAGGTGTTGTGTTCATCGGAGTTGCCCTTCGCGAATTTGCGTTGGGATGCTCCCGGTGGCGACTAGTTCAGTCGCGCAATCGCGGACTGCAGGGGAGCACCCACTGTGGATACTGCGTTCATGGGTCTCACCTCCTGCCGATAGATCACGATTCGCAGAGATATTAACGCGGCGGCGACTCGGTGCGCAACTGGCAGCATGCAGGTTGCCATGTCGCTGTCGAACGCGACGCCGCCCACGACAGCGCATCTGTAAGGCGTGGGTTGACAACCTCTCATGGCGGCCGTGGGCTCACCTGGCCCTGCGCGAGAACGAACGTCAGATCGTCACCTCAGTCGCAGCTACGGAATTCGTCTTCACGACGTCCGACTCGGATAGGCCTTAGATCAGACGCTCCCGGGTCAGCGTCACCGCCTCGTCGCCGGTGCCGGCCTCCCCGACAACTTTCATGTCATCAGCGGAGTTGACCAGCAGCGCGAACGCGCCGCGGACCAGAGTCTGGTCGTCGGCGAGCACGACCCCGATCACGACGGCAGTCGCCAGGTCTCCGGCAGCGGCAGGCTGGCCGATACCTCGAATCCTCCGGACTCGCCCGGCCGAGCGGACAGCTCGCCGCCGACAGCCTGCGCCCGGCCTGCCATCCCGACGATCCCGAAGCCGGCCAAGGTCACGGTCGAGTCCGGTCGCGCGGGCCCGTGATCGATGACAGCGATCCGCAGCCGGTTGCCCATCACGGGTCACCGAGTCGAGCTTGCCGGAGTGAGAAGCCGCCCACCACCAGCCCGACCCACACCGCCACCACGAGCCACGGCAGCACGGTCTTGGTTCGTGATCGCTTCGGTCTGGTACCGACACCGAAGCGGTCGGATGCTTGTAGTTCAGAAGTCATAGCGATCACACTGTCGAACCGGCGGGGCTGACGCGTCTGACCACGGCAGACGCTTCGCCGTACTCCGTGCGGAGTACGGCGAGCGGCTAGGGCCGGTGGCTACGGTGGACGACAGAAGCCGAGGCTGGCGCAGGCGGCTGCCCAAAAGCGCCCCTGGACCTGCCGCCTTCCAGGTGACTGTTGCCTACCGCCGTGCCGCGGGTCGAGACCAGCCTGGACGGTTATGAGGTGTTCTCCTCAGTGGCGCCGGTGGTCTGAGGAGCGACACGAGGTCGGGGCAGATCGCGGTGGCTCGCTCGCGCGCGTGCAGTCACGGCTACGTCCGGTCATTGAGGATGGGTGCTGCGAGTGACCGGTTCGTGCTGATCAGGCTCGCTCCCAGGGTGAGGAGCACGATGGCGGCGACGGTGATCAGATAGATGCTCGGACCGGGTTGGATCGCGAAGGATCCGGTTCTTCCATAGGCGAATCCCAGGATT
>CAYNFY010000028.1:0-44099 GCA_964396585.1 uncultured Nocardioides sp. | reverse complement strand
CGTCGACATCCGCGAGGACGACGTCTCCATGGGTCACGAGGCAAGCGTCTCGAAGGTCTCCGAGTACCAGCTCTTCTACCTGATGTCGCGCGGAATGGAGCAGGACGAGGCGATGGCGATGATCGTGCGCGGCTTCGTCGAGCCGATCGCCAAGGAACTGCCGATGGAGTACGCCCTGGAGCTCAACCGGCTGATCGAGCTGCAGATGGAGGGGGCCGTGGGCTAGCGCGTCGCGCTTCGCCTGCCGCGCCGGCGCCCTTGTTGCGAGGGCGGTTGCGGTTCTTCCACGAGTGGCTCCGGCCACATGCACACGTACGGAAAGTTGATACAGATAGATGACTGTCACTGACAGCGCCCCGGCCGTGGCCTCGGCCCTGGAGCTCGACCATGTCGAGAGCCACCTCAACCCCCTCCCGTCCTACGACCTGGCCGAGTTCCCGGTACCCACCGGGCGCGAGGAGGTCTGGCGGTTCACCCCGATCAAGCGGCTCCGCGGAATCCTGGACGGGGACTCCTCGGACGCCACGCTGACCTGGGAGACCGAGGTGCCCGAGGGCATCACGATCTCTGAGATCAGCGGGGACGAGGCCCGTGCCCTGGGCGAGCTCCCGCCCAATGAGCGACCCGCCGCCCTCGCCGCAGCGAACGCGACCACGGCGGTACTCGTCGACGTGCCCGCGGAGTTCAGCTCCGAGAGCCCGTTGGTGATCCGGCTCACCGGTACCGACGTGGAGGACCTGGTCTGGGGTCGGCTGATCTTTCGGGTGGGTCGCCACGCCAAGGTCACGATCGTGCTCAACCATCAGGGATCGGCTCGCTACTGCGCGCTCAGCTCCTTCCTGATTGGCGACGGCGCCAACGTCAACGTGCTGAGCCTGCAGGACTGGGCCGACGACGCCGTGCACCTGGGCCGGGACTCGATCCAGGTGGGACGTGACGCGAACGTCAAGCACACCGTGGTCAGCTTCGGCGGCGATGTGGTGCGGATGCACGCCAACGTGGAGTACGCCGGGCCCGGCGGCAGCGCCGAACTCCTCGGCCTCTACTTCGCCGACGCCGGGCAGCACCTGGAGCACCGCCTCTTCGCCGACCACACCGCCCCCAAGACCAACAGCCATGTGGTCTACAAGGGCGCGCTTCAGGGCGAGGGCGCGCACACGGTCTGGGTCGGCAATGTGCTGATCCGCAAGGTGGCCGAGGGGATCAACACCTACGAGGAGAACCGCAACCTGATTCTCACCGACGGCACCCTGTGCGACTCGGTCCCGAACCTGGAGATCGAGACCGGTGAGATCGAGGGCGCCGGCCATGCCTCGGCCACGGCCCGTTTCGACGACAATCAGCTCTTCTACCTGCGTTCGCGCGGTATCGACGAGAAGGAGGCGCAGCGGCTGGTCGTGCACGGCTTCTTCAACGACCTGATCCGCAAGATCGATGTGCCCCAGTTGGAGGAGCAGCTCACCCGCACGGTGGAGGCCGAGTTGGCCAAGACCGTGATCGACCTTCCGCAGGCCGACTGATGGGGTTCGAGCGGGCCTGCTCCCTGGACGAGGTCCCTACCGACGAGGCTCTGGCCGTCACTCTGGGTCGCTACGACCTGGCCGTGGCCCGAGACGGGGACGATGTGTACGCACTGCAGGACCTGTGCTCGCACGCCAACGTCGCGCTGAGCGAGGGAGAGGTCTCCGACTGCGCCATCGAGTGCTGGTTGCATGGTTCGACCTTCGACCTGCGTAGCGGCAAGCCCATCAATCTTCCGGCAACCGAACCGGTCGCCACCTTCCCGGTCGAGGTACGCGGTACCGACGTGTACGTAGACATCGATAGCACCCTGAACGGAGTCACCCCAGCATGAGCAAGCTCGATATCCAGGATCTGCACGTTTCAGTTGAGACCGAGGACGGTCCCAAGGAGATCCTCAAGGGCGTCACGCTGACCATCAAGGATGGCGAGACCCACGCGATCATGGGCCCCAACGGGTCTGGCAAGTCCACCCTGGCCTACTCGCTGGCCGGTCACCCCAAGTACACCGTGACCAGCGGGACCGTCACCCTGGATGGGGTGGATGTGCTGGCTATGAGCGTGGACGAGCGGGCTCGGGCCGGGCTCTTCTTGGCCATGCAGTATCCGGTCGAGGTTCCCGGAGTCTCGGTCTCCAACTTCCTGCGGACCGCCAAGACCGCGATCGACGGCGAGGCACCCAAGTTGCGTACCTGGGTCAAGGACGTCAACACCGCGCTGGCCAACAACGACCTGGACTCCTCGTTCAGCCAGCGTTCGGTGAACGAGGGCTTCTCCGGTGGTGAGAAGAAGCGTCACGAGATCGCCCAGCTGGAACTGCTCAAACCGAAGGTCGCGGTCTTGGACGAGACCGACTCGGGCCTCGACATCGACGCTCTCAAGGTCGTCTCCGAGGGCGTCAACCGCTTCGCCCAGGCCAAGGACAAGGGCGTCCTGCTGATCACCCACTACACCCGGATCCTGCGCTACATCAAGCCGGACTTCGTGCACGTCTTCATCGACGGTCACATCGCCGAGCAGGGCGGGGCCGAACTGGCGGATCAGCTGGAAGAGACCGGCTACGACAAATATCTCCAAAAGGCCTGAGTCCTCAAGCAGGCCTGAAACGCACCCCCTGGCGGCGTTCTCGTCGCTCGCCGATCGCTTCGCTCCAAGATCGGCTTCGCTTCTCGGCCTTGCCAGCCGGCACGTTTGAGGCCTGCTGGTGAGGTCGGAGCCCGGTGGTTGCGGAAGAACGGGGCGTGACAGCGTGTTCAATCAGTAGCACCTCATCAGATGAAGGAGTACCGCGTGTCCCTCGAAGGACTGCTCCCTGAACTGGATGTCATTCGTAGTGACTTCCCGATCCTGGAGCGCACCGTCCACGGCGGTCTTCCGCTCGTCTACCTGGACAGCGCGAACACCTCGCAGAAGCCGCAGGTGGTGATCGACACGATGGTCGACCATCTCGAGCGACACAACGCCAATATCGCGCGGGCCATGCATGCCCTGGGTGCCGAGTCCACCGAGGCATTCGAGGCGGGCCGGGACAAGGTGGCGTCGTTCCTGAACGCCCCTGATCGCGACGAGGTGATCTTCACCAAGAACGCCTCCGAGGCGCTCAACCTGGTGGCGAACACCCTGGCCTGGGCCGGCCCGTTGCAGGTCGGCCCCGGCGACGACATCGTGATCACCGAGATGGAGCACCACTCCAATATCGTGCCGTGGCAGATGCTGGCCCAGCACACCGGCGCGAACCTGAAGTGGTTCGGGTTGACCGACGACGGTCGGCTGGATCTCTCGAATATCGATGAGTTGATCAACGAACGCACCAAGGTGGTGTCGCTGACCTGGGTCTCCAACATGTTGGGCACGATCAATCCGGTGTCGCTGATCGCGGCCCGGGCCAAGGCTGTCGGTGCGCTGGTCGTGGTCGATGCCTCCCAGGCGGCCCCCCAACTGCCGGTCGACGTCCAGGCCTGCGGCGCCGATCTGGTGGTCTTCACCGGCCACAAGGTGGTCGGCCCGACGGGGATCGGCGTGCTCTGGGGCAAGCGTGAGGTGCTCGAGGCGCTGCCTCCGTTCCTGGGCGGTGGCGAGATGATCGCCACGGTCAAGATGGCGGAGTCCACGTACGCGGGGATCCCGCACAAGTTCGAGGCCGGTACCCCGCCGATCGTCGAGGCGGTCGGTCTGGGCGCTGCCGTGGACTACCTCTCACATATCGGCCTGGAGGACATCCACCGTCACGAGCAGGCGATCACCCGCTATGCGCTGGAGGGCCTGGCAACCGTGCCGGGGCTGAAGATCTACGGTCCTCTGGACGTCGAGTCCCGGGGCGGCGCGATCTCGTTCGATCTGACCGGTGTGCACCCGCACGACGTCGCGACGGTGCTCGACACCAAGGGCATCGCGGTACGGGCTGGCCATCACTGCGCCCGCCCGGCGCACGACCGGTTCGGTGTGCAGTCGACGGTGCGGATGTCGTCGTACCTCTACACCACCCCGGCCGAGATCGATGCGCTGGTCGAAGGCCTGAACTACACCCGCGACTACTTCAAGGTGGGATGACCCGTGTCGGCCGAACTCGACAGCCTGTACCAGGAGATCATCCTGGACCACTACAAGAATCCACACCACGCGGGTTTGCGTGACCCCTTCGAGGCGGAGGTGCATCACGTGAATCCCTCCTGCGGCGATGAGGTCACGCTGCGAGTGCACCTGGACGGGGACACGGTCCGCGACGTCTCCTACGACGCGGTCGGCTGTTCGATCAGCCAGGCGGCGTCCTCGGTGATGAGCGACCTCGTGATCGGCAAGCAAGTCGATGAGGCGATGGCCATCCACCAGGAGTTCCTGCACCTGATGCAGGGCAAGGGAAAGGTCGAGCCCGACGAGGAGGTGCTGGAGGACGGCATCGCCTTCGCCGGAGTCGCGAAGTTCCCCGCTCGGGTCAAGTGTGCGCTGCTCGGCTGGATGGCCTGGAAGGACGCCGTCGCCCAAGCCCGTGCCACCGAGACAACCACCCAGTTCGAGAAGTGAGGATCCACCGATGAGCGAGCACAGCATGGCAGATGCCGGCGACCTGCCCGAGGTCGTCCTCGGCACCGGCGCACCGACCGTCGAAGACGTGACCGAGGCGATGAAGGATGTCGTCGACCCCGAACTGGGGATCAACGTGGTCGACCTGGGGTTGGTGTACGGCGTTCACCTGGACGAGCAGTCCAATGTGGTGGTCGACATGACCCTGACGTCGGCCGCCTGCCCCCTGACGGACGTGATCACCGATCAGACCGAGTCCGCACTGGAGGGCCTGGTCGCCGATGTCGCGATCAACTGGGTCTGGATGCCGCCGTGGGGCCCGGACAAGATCACCGACGACGGTCGCGAGCAGCTACGTGCCCTAGGCTTCAACGTCTGATCCTGGAGCGGGGCGTGACGGCCCGTCTGCTGCGTTCTTCTCGCTCGACGCCCCGCTTCGCTTGAAGGGCGCCTTCGGTCGTCGGCCTTGCAGCCGCGCGCGTCATCCCGCCCCAGGCGGGGTGGCTTCCCTCCTCCGCCCCGTCACCACGCGCGTCGTCCCCGCCCAGCACGATAGTGGGTAGAGTCGCGTCATGAACGACGTCGTGGCGGAGCCCAGTCATCCCGAGATCCTCGCGTTCTGGGAGGTTGCGATGCCGCACGCGAAGTTGAACGGGGTGCGAGCGTACGCCGGCCCGAGCGTGTTGGAGACCCTGGCACCGCCGGCCTGGTCCTTCGGGGAGAGCCCGGAGCAGGCCGACGAGTTCGTCGCGCGGTTGCTGGAATCCGGAAAGATCGAGGTGGTCACGCCCGCGGCGGCCTACGCCGAGGTGGGGGAGAGCCTGCCGACGGTGGGCACGATGTCCATCTTGTGTGACGGGTCGGGTCGGCCACGGGCGCTGTTGGTCGGCGCGGCCGTGCTGGAGTCCGACATCGAGGGTGTGGCGTCGGTCACCGAGACACTCAGCGTGGTCCACTCCGTTGACTGATCCGGTCCAGACGGTCGCGGTGCCCGGTCTTCGGGTTCAGCGCTGGATCGACAACTTCGGTACCCGGCACGGAGAGACCGAACTGGCGCTCACCGATGGACGGCTACACGGAACCGCGGCAGACGGATCGTGGTTCTCGGCGGCGCTTCCGTTCGGTCGCGGCTACGCGGGTACTCCGGCGGTGGCCTCCTTCCTGGCCGCCACCGATCCGCCTCTGGACTGGGGCATGTTGTTGGTGCGCAAGGGAGGCTTCGCAGTCGCCCGGCTCTCCGGGGACGAGATCACCGAGCACAAGATCGGCCAACGCCACGTCCAGTCGAGGTCCAAGGCGGGGGGCTGGTCCCAGCAGCGCTTCGCCCGCCGCCGAGACAATCAGGCCCGTCAGGCATATGAGGCCGCGGCCGACCATGCCGCCCGAATCCTGACCGGACTCGAGGGCCCACTGATCGTGGGGGGCGACCACGGAGCGCTGAGTGAGGTACTGGCCGACCGGAGACTGTCCGGCCTGGACACCGTGCCGCTGACCGGTGCGATCCCCGATCCGCGTAGAGCGGTACTGGACGACTGCCTGGCGCGCGCCCAGGCGATCCAGATCGACGTGCGCAACGCCTGAATGCGCGGGTCCGGGTGACCGCAATGTCCGGCTCGACTCTCGGGAATCGGCTAGCCTCCCGGTATGTGGCAACCCGAACCCGGGTGGCAGCGGCTGCCCGGCTCCGGTCCTTCGACGATGGGAATCTGGCGCGCACAGGACCACGGCCGTGACGTCGTGGTGAAGCGGCTCCAGGCCCCCCGCCCACAGGAGCTGGCAGAGTCGCGACGCCCGGACAGCCAGTCCTGGTGGCGACGCGAGGCCGATGTCGCCTTGGACGGACGGCTGATCAGCACCCGTGGGCTGCGTGCCGCCGAGGTGCTGAGGGTCGAGGAAGACCCCGACGGGATCACCCTGACCAGCCTCTGGGTGGAGTCGAGCGAGGTGCCCACGCTGTTCCGGGCTCGGGCGCTCGGCCGATTCGCCGGTAACCGGCTTCCAGGTCGGGCATGGATGGCTCGTGACCAGTTGCGGAGCCGGATCGGTGCCGTAGCCCGGCGGGAGGGCTGGCGGACCCTGGCGCGGACCTCGGTGGCGGACGTGGCCGACCACCTCTGGACCCGCCGGGAGTCATTCCTGGCCCAGTTGGACACCCTGCCGCAGGTGCCGGTACACGGGGACCCTAGCGGGGCGAATCTTCGCGGGCTGCACGGGTTCGGCCCGGATGCCGATGTGGTGGCGATCGACTGGGCCCAGTTCGGGCTGGCCGCGGTCGGCACGGATCTGGCCCATCTGATGCTGACCGCCAAGGAGGGCTTCGAGCCGTTGCTGGAGGCGTATCTCGACGGCCTCCCGGATGGCGTGGCCTCGCCCACCCAGGTGGTGCTCGGCGCCAGGATCACCGCGGTCTTCATGGCGCTGACCCGCGCCGACTGGGCCCTGGCCCGGGTGGCAGAGGGGGAGGGCGCGCTGGCTGGGAAGTTCCGCCATCCGGCGGTGGCACCGCATCTATTGGTCTTGCAACGGCAGTTCGGCCACCTGGAGGCACTGGTCGGCTGAGCAGCGCGGTCGAGGTCTCAGACAGATCAGAGGGCGTCGGGGGCGAAGGTGTCGCAGGCGGTGAGGGTGCCCTGGGAGTAGCCGGTCTGGAACCAGCGCTGGCGTTCCGCCGACGAGCCGTGGGTCCACGAGTCGGAGTCGACCCGACCGCCCGAGCGCTGTTGGATGTAGTCGTCACCGACGGTCTTGGCGGCGGCCATCGCCTGGTCGATGTCCTGTCGGCTGAACTCGTCCTCGAAGTACCGCTCCCCGCTGCCGTCACGAGTGGTGAAGGCAGCGCCGGCCCACATTCCGGCGTAGCAGTCGGCCTGGAGCTCGAGCCGCACCGAGTCGCTCTTGGCGCCCTTCTGGGTGCGCATCCTGTTCATGGTGCCCAGCAGGTTCTGAATGTGATGCCCGTACTCGTGGGCCAGTACGTACGGCTCCACGAAGTCGCCGGCCGGGCCACTCAACTGGCCCTGGAGCACCTCGGCGAAGAAGTCGGTGTCGAGGTAGATCGTCTGGTCGCTGGGGCAGTAGAACGGTCCCATCGCCGCCGAGGCGTTGCCGCAACCGGTGGAGACCCCGCCTCCGAACGTCTTGATCTCAGTATCGGCGAATGCGGCGCTGGACTGTTCCGGCAGGGTCTTGGACCAGTAGTCGGCCAGGGTCGCCTCCACGCCGCGCCGCGCGCAGTCGGCGCTCTTGTTGGCATCCTCACCGGTCAGACACTGGTCGTAGCGGCTCGAATCGGGTGCGGCGTTGTTGCCACCGCCGCCCAGGCCCGGAGAGCCGCTGACGAAGTACCCGATCACCATCACGACCAGCACGATCACCAGACCGCCGGCGCCCTTGCCGCCGCCGGGGATCGGCAGGCGTCCACCGCCCAGTCCGCCCAGGCCGCCGCCGGCACGTCCACCGGCTCCGCCGCCCGAGGCATCGCTGACCCGGCCGCCGCTGATGTCCGCCTTCGGGTTGAAACGCATGCCGGTGCCCTTCCCTCGACCGCCCGACCTACCGGGGAGTTGTACGCCGTAGACTAGTGCCCAACATGATCACTGTGCAGAACCTGGAAGTACGTGCTGGCTCACGACTCCTGATGGAGAATGTCAACTTCCGGGTAGCCGCCGGTGACAAGGTGGGTCTCGTCGGGCGCAACGGCGCCGGCAAGACCACGATGACCAAGATCCTCTCGGGGGCCGGTGAGCCGGCCTCGGGCGAGGTGCGACGCAGCGGCACCATCGGGTACCTGCCCCAGGACCCGCGTACCGGTGACCCCGACGTCCTGGCCCGCGACCGGATCCTGTCCGCCCGCGGTCTGGACCAGGTGGTCGCCCGACTGCGGCGTGCCGAGAACGAGATGGGCAGCGACGACGAGACGGTGCGCGAGCGCGCGATGCGGCGTTATGCCAATGCGGATGCGGAGTTGCATGCCGGGGGCGGCTACGCCGCCGAGTCCGAGGCGGCGCAGATGGCGGCGGCGCTGAATATCGAGGAGCGGATCCTCGCCCAACCGCTGCATACCCTCTCGGGCGGGCAACGGCGCCGTGTCGAACTGGCCCGGATCCTGTTCGCCAATGTCGACACCATGCTGCTGGATGAGCCGACCAACCACCTCGACCACGACTCCATCGTCTGGCTTCGGGAGTTCCTGAAGTCCTATCGAGGCGGGCTGATCGTGATCAGCCACGACAACACGCTGCTGGAACAGACCGTCAACAAGGTGTTCCACCTCGATGCCAATCGCGCGGTCATCGACGTATACAACATGGGCTGGAAGAACTACCTGCAGCAGCGTGAGGACGACGAGCGTCGTCGCAAGCGCGAGCGGGTCAATGCCGAGTCGAAGGCCAAGGTCCTCACCGACCAGGCCAACCGGATGCGGGCCAAGGCATCCAAGGCGAGCGCTGCCCAGTCGATGCTGAAGCGCGCCGAGAAGATGGTGTCCGGTCTGGAGGCGGAGCGTGCCCAGGACAAGGTCGCCGCGATCGCCTTCCCCAAGCCGGCCCCCTGCGGCAAGACCCCGCTGATGGGCTCCGGGCTCTCCAAGTCTTACGGCTCGTTGGAGGTCTTCACCGACGTCGACCTGGCCATCGACCGGGGGAGCCGGGTGGTGATCCTCGGGCTCAACGGCGCCGGCAAGACCACCATGCTGCGGATCATGGCCGGTGTGGACCAGGCCGATACCGGCGAGGTCGAGCCCGGCCACGGACTCAAGGTCGGCTACTACGCCCAGGAGCACGAGACCCTGGACACCGGCCGCACGGTGCTGGAGAACATGCAGTCCGCGGCACCTCAGCTGACGGATACCGAGGCCCGCAGCGTGCTGGGGTCGTTCCTCTTCTCCGGAGACGACGCTCACAAGAACGCGGGGGTCCTCTCGGGCGGGGAGAAGACCAGGTTGGCGCTGGCCAGCCTGGTGGTCTCCAGTGCGAATGTGCTGCTGCTCGACGAGCCCACGAACAACCTCGATCCCGCCTCGCGTGAGGAGGTGCTCGCCGCGATCCGCAGCTACGAGGGCGCCATCGTGCTGGTCACCCACGACGAGGGTGCGGTCCGGGCCCTGGAGCCGGATCGGGTACTGCTCCTGCCCGATGGGGACGAGGACCTGTGGAGCGAGGACTATCTTGACCTGGTGTCTCTCGCATGAGCAGAGCGTGAGCTGGGACTGACGGAGGGAACCGCCCATGACGCTGGATGTCGGCGCGCTGGCCGAGGCCGGTCTGGCCTACTCGCTCGACGGGGTGGTCGCAACGATCACGCTCGACCGACCCGCGGTGCGTAACGCCCAGACTCCCCTGATGTGGCGGAGGCTGGCCGAACTGGGCGCTCGGTTGCCCGACGCGGTTCGAGTGGTCGTGGTGACCGGGGCGGGGGCGTCCTTCAGCGCCGGGCTGGACCGCGCCATGCTGGACCCGACCCGTCCCGGTGAGGAGACCGTGGCCGGGCTGCTGCGGCTGAGCGACCAGGAGCTGGCCGACACCATCGGCGAATACCAGCAGGGATTCACCTTTCTCCGCGACCCCCGCTTCGTCTCCATCGCCAAGGTACGCGGACACGCCATCGGTGCGGGCTTCCAATTGGCACTGGCGTGTGACCTGCTCGTCCTCTCCGAGAACGCCACCCTGTCGATGCGTGAGGCCGCGCTCGGCCTGGTCCCCGACCTCACGGGAACAAAATCACTGGTCGAGCGGGTTGGGTATTCGAGAGCGTTGGAGATCTGTGCCAGCGCACGCAGCGTCATGGCCGCCGAAGCGGTCCGGATCGGGATCGCCACCGATGCGGTCCCCGACGGCGACCTCGATCATCGGGTCGAGAGCCTGATCGCCGACCTCACTGGGCCGATGCCGGGCGCGGTCCGGGAGATCAAGCAGATTCTGATGGGCGCGGCGATGCGTGACCTCGATCAACAGCGGGAGGTGGAGCGGACCGCGCAGGTGCGCCGGTTCCGCGAGATCGCCGCACTCACCGCCGGGGACTGACCCCGGCTGTTCCACCCTCAGCCCCCAACCTCAGGAGCGCGGTATGTCGATGATGCGTGCCGGCGGACCCGCGATGCGGTCGCTTCGAGCCGATCGCTCGGTGATGGATGCCCATATCGGTCGGCGCACCCTTCGCCGGGTGCTGACGTTCGCCGCCCCCCACAAGGGTCGGATCACCCTCTTCCTGCTCCTCACGGTGTTGGATGCGGCCCTGGTCGTGCTGCCCCCGCTGCTGACCCAGAGCGTGGTCGACGACGGGATCCTGCGGGGGGACGTGTCCCTGGTGATCTGGCTGGCCGTCGCCATGGCCGGGGTCGCCGTCGCCGGTGCGGTGCTCACCTATATCGCCGGGTACCTCTCGGCACGGATCGGTGAGGGACTGATCTACGACCTGCGCACCCAGGTCTTCGGCCACGTGCAGCGCCAGTCTCTGGCCTTCTTCACCCGCACCCAGACCGGGGCCCTGGTGAGCCGGCTCAACAACGACGTGATCGGTGCTCAGAGCGCCTTCACCACCGTGCTGTCCGGCACCGTCTCCAATGTGGTCTCGGTGATCGTGGTCGGGCTGACCATGCTGGCCCTGAGCTGGCAGGTCACGCTGATGTGCCTGGCGCTCTTCCCGCTGCTGGTGGTCGCCTCGCGCTGGGTCGGCAACCGGCTCGCCGCGTTGACCCGCCAGCAGATGGACGGCAACGCCGACCTGGGTAACACGATGACCGAGCGGTTCAGCGTCGGTGGTGCCATGCTGCTGAAGCTGTTCGGCCGACGCAGCGACGAGGACGCGCTGTTCGCCGAGAAGGCGGAGCGGGTCCGTGACCTGGGCGTGCGGATCTCGAACCTGACCCGATTCTTCATGGCCGTGATGACACTGGTGCCCTCGCTGGCCACCGCCATCGCCTACGGAATCGGCGGCTACCTGGTGATCCAGGGGCACTTCTCGGTGGGCACCCTGGTGGCACTGGGCATGTTGTTGCTGCGACTGCTGGCACCGATGCAGGGGCTCTCCAACGTCCGGATCAATGTGATGACGGCGCTGGTCAGCTTCGACCGGGTCTTCGAGCTGCTGGACCTGCCGTCCCTGGTTCAGGAGAAGGCCGACGCGGTCGACCTTCCGGCGGGTGCGTCTCGGCTCGAGTTCGATCACGTCGGCTTCACCTACCCGCGGGCCGAGGAGGTGTCGCTGGCCTCCCTGGAGAAGGTCGCTCGCAGCGACTCCCGAGACTCCGGACCGGTGCTGCGCGACATCGCCTTCACCGCGCGGCCCGGCGAGATGGTGGCCCTGGTCGGCCCCTCGGGTGCGGGCAAGAGCACCATCACGCATCTGGTGGCCCGGCTGTACGACGCCACCAACGGGACGGTGCGAGTGGGTGACATCGATGTCCGGGAGCTCAGGCTGGAGTCGCTGGAGGCCGCCGTCGGCTATGTCACCCAAGACGCGCACATGTTCCACGACACGATCAGGGCCAACCTGCTCTATGGGCGTCCCGAGGCATCGGAGACCGACCTGTGGGCCGCCCTGGAGGGTGCCCAGATCGCTCCGATGATCCGCTCCCTGCCCGATGGTCTGGACACCGTCGTGGGTGATCGCGGCTACCGGCTCTCGGGCGGCGAACGACAGCGCCTGGCCATTGCCCGGCTGCTGCTCAAGGCACCCTCCATCGTGGTCCTGGACGAAGCGACGGCGCACCTGGACTCCGAATCCGAGGCGGCCGTGCAGCGGGCTCTGGACACCGCCCTGGTGGGACGTACCTCCCTGGTCGTCGCCCACCGGCTGTCGACGGTCCGCCGGGCCGGACAGATCCTGGTCGTCGACGATGGCACGGTGGTCGAGCGGGGTACCCACGACGAGCTGCTGGCACGCAACGGTCTCTACTCCGAGCTCTACCGGACCCAGTTCGCCCAGGAGGAGGCACCCGAGGATCGCGACGAGCCGGTCGAGACGATCGACCAGGTGGATGCGCGCGACCTGGTGGACCCTCAGACGAGCGTGGACGAGGCCGCCCTGCCCGGAATGGGCTGACCCGGCACCACTAGAGTCCGAGTCATGGATCTGGGACTGCGGGACCGTGTGTACCTACTCACCGGAGCCACCCGTGGCCTGGGTCGAGCGACCGCTGAAGCCCTGGTGGCGGATGGAGCGAAGGTGCTGGTCAGCGGTCGCCGCCGCGACAGTGTGGAGGCGGCGGTGGCGGCGCTGGGCGCGAATGCGGCCGGAGTCGTGGCCGACAACGCCGACCCCGACACCCCGCAACGGCTCCTCGAGGCCGCCCAGGGGCGCTTCGGCCGGCTGGACGGCGCGCTGATCAGCGTGGGTGGCCCCGCCGCCGGGTCGGTGCTCGAGACCACGGACGAACAGTGGTCCACCGCCTTCGAGAGCGTCTTCCTGGGCACTGTCAGGTTGGCCCGGACCGTCGGTCGGGCCCTCGGTGACGGAGGGGCACTGGCCCTGGTGCTGTCGACCAGTGTGCGGGTGCCGCTGGCCGGGCTGGCCCTCTCCAACGGGCTGCGCCCCGGTCTCGCCGCAGTGGCGAAGATGCTGGCCGAGGACCTCGGCCCGGCCGGGGTGCGGGTGAACAGTCTGATGCCGGGCCGGATCGACACCGAACGGGTGCGTGAGCTCGACCAGGGCACCGGTGACCCGGAGCAGACCCGGGCGCGAATCGAGGCGAGCATCCCACTGGGACGCTACGGACGGCCGGAGGAGTTCGGCCGAGTGGCCGCCTTCGTGCTGAGCCCCGCAGCCTCATTCGTCTCCGGTACCGCGATCCCCGTAGACGGGGGCCTGACCCCGACCGTGTGAACGCGGTGTTCTGCGCGCGGGAGTGCTCAGGTGGTCGGGGGCGTGTCCGGGTCGTTCTCGGGATCCGGACCGGCTGCCGCTGCGTCGCCGCGTTGCGAGAGCGGTACCGGGCGTTCCTTGCGTCCGCGTACCTCGTCTTGGACCAGGTAGACGAAACCGCCGACGGCGAGCACACCGAAGAACCACCACTGGAGCCCGTAGAAGAAGTGCGGCCCGTTGTTGAGCTCCGGGAGCTCCACCGGCTGCAGGGCAGTGGCGGGGGCCGGGCTCTCGGACTTGAGGTCGATGAAGCCCCGGTAGACCTCGATGCCCAGCGCGGCGCCGATCTTCTCCGCATTGATCGAGCGGGTGGACTGATTGGTGACCTCGGTATGGCCGCTGGTGTCGTCACGACGTACCCAGCCCGATACCTCCACGACGCCGCCGGGTGGTGCCGGGACACTGGCCGGATCGGCACCACGATTCTTGGTCTGGAGCCAGCCCCGGTCCACCAGCACACTGGTCCCGTCAGCCGTCTGCAAAGGCACCACCACATCCACCCCGGACTCACCGTCTCGGGTGCGGTAGCGCACGATCACCTGGTTCTCGGCACGGTAGATACCGCGGGCGGTGACCAGTCGCCACTCATCGTCGAGGCCCACCTCACGGTCGACCGCCAGGACCTCGGAGACGTCCGCCGGGGCCTTGGTCTCGTTCGCACGGATCACCGCGTTACGGGCCTGACGGTCGTCCAGGCGATGGAACTGCCACTCGCCGAGTCGCCAGGCCAGAACGGTCAGGCAGATCACGGCGAGCAGAAAGAGGATCCAGCGACGACTCAGGAAGTGACGGGCAGCGGGCACGTCGCCGAGGATATCGACGCGGCCCAGCGCTCGACGCACGGCCTAGTATGAAGGAGTGAACGGAGTGCTGCACGACACCCATGGCCGGGTCGCCACCGACCTGAGGGTCTCGCTGACCGATCGATGCAACCTACGGTGCAGTTACTGCATGCCGGCCGAGGGTCTGGACTGGCTGCCACAGCCCGAGGTGCTCTCCGACGACGAACTGTGCCGGTTGCTCGCGGTAGCGGTCCAGCGGCTGGGGGTCACCGCGATCAGGTTCACCGGCGGCGAGCCCCTGCTGCGCCGGGGACTGGTCGATATCGTCGCGCGTACCCGAGAGCTGGGGGCGGATCTGGACCTGTCGATGACCACCAACGGACTGGGCTTGGAGCGGCGCGCCGCCGACCTGGCCGAGGCCGGGCTCGATCGGGTGAACGTGTCGCTGGACACCATTCGCGCCGACACCTTCCGTGAGATCACTCGACGAGACCGGATCGATGACGTGCTCGGGGGGCTCAAGGCAGCGCGTGATGCTGGTCTGGGGCCGGTCAAGGTCAATGCCGTACTGGTTCGCGGGGTGAATCACGATCAGGCCGCGGAACTGCTCGAGTGGGCGGTACGCGAGGGGTACCAGTTGCGCTTCATCGAACAGATGCCGCTCGATGCGCAGCACGCCTGGCAACGGGACCAGATGGTGCGCGCCGAGGAGACGCTGGCGGCCCTGTCGAAGAGCTTCCACCTGACCCCGGCCCAGGAGGCGCGCGGAAGCGCACCCGCCGAGCTGTTCCAGGTGGATGGCACCGAGGCTCGGGTGGGGGTGATCGCCTCGGTGACACGTCCGTTCTGCGGGGACTGCAACCGGGTTCGCCTCACCGCTGACGGTCAGATCCGCAACTGTCTCTTCGCTCGCGAAGAGTCGGACCTGCGGGCGGGGCTGCGGGCAGGGGCCGATGACGAGGAGTTGGCCGCCCAGTGGGTCGCCGCGGTCGTCGGCAAGCTCCCGGGGCACGGAATCGACGACGTGACCTTCTTGCAGCCGGACCGGCCGATGTCGGCGATCGGCGGCTGACGCTTAGGGGTGCGGAACGGTGTCCTTGAGGAATCCCCGGGCACCGAGGAATTCACCCAGGGACGTGCGGTGCTCCTCGCAGGCCAGCCAGATCTTGCGTCGCTCGGGGGTATGGATCTTGGGGTTGTTCCACTGGAGCTGCCAAGTGGCCCCCGCCTGACAGCCCCTGGCCGAGCAGGTGTCGGCTGCTTCATCTGTAGCGGAGTCGTCGCTCACAGCGCCTTCCGATCCGTATCGGGCAGTTCTTTGGTGCCGGGGGAGTCGACGGTGAAGTGGTCGCTGCGCTGCTCCGTGTTGTTGGCGAAGACCACTGCCACATAGGGCAGCAGGATCGCGGCGATCATCATCACCCAGCGCAACCAGCCGTCGAAGATGAGCACGGCGCCGACGAAGCAGACCACCCGCACCGCCATCGAGATCAGGTACCTGACCTGACGTGCCGAGATCTCCTCCGAACGCTTCGGTGGTGCCGAAGTGATCCGGACAGCGTGGGGGTCGGCGTGCCTTCGTGCCATGCCCCCAGCCTACGTCGGTCCGGTCCCGAACCCGAGAAGGGCCCGACCCGGGTTCGGCGTACCGATTGGTAACGCTTAGCCTCGGGGACCGTGAACACCCCACGCTCAGTTCTGGTCACCGGCGGCAACCGTGGCATCGGCCGCGCTATCGCCGAGGCGTTCCTGGCCCAGGGCGACAAGGTCGCCGTCACCACCCGCAACGGAGGTGGACCCGACGGTGCCCTGGACGTCCGGTGCGATATCACCGTCCAGGAGCAGGTCGAGGCGGCCTTCAAGCAGGTCGAAGAGGCCCATGGGCCCGTCGAGGTGCTGGTGGCCAATGCCGGGATCACCGCCGACACCCTCCTGCTGCGCATGTCGGACAACGACTGGGACAGCGTGATCGACACCAATCTCACCGGAACCTTCCGGGTGGTGCGCCGGGCCAGCAAGGGGATGCTCCGGCTCAAGCGCGGCAGGATCGTACTGATCTCCTCGGTGGTCGGTCTGCTCGGCTCGGCCGGTCAGGTCAACTACGCGGCCTCCAAGTCCGCTCTGGTCGGGATGGCACGCTCCATCGCGCGTGAACTCGGGAGTCGCAGCATCACCGCCAATGTGGTCGCCCCCGGTTTCGTGGAGACCGACATGACCGAGGTGCTCAGCGATGACCAGAAGGCCGCCATCAAGCAGCAGGTACCACTCGGTCGAGTGGCCCAGCCGGCGGAGATCGCCAACGCCGTCACCTGGCTGGCCTCGCCCGACGCCGGTTACGTGACCGGTGCGGTGATTCCGGTCGACGGAGGACTCGGCATGGGTCACTGACCCTGCTCCAGGCGCGGCACCCACCCATAGCAACGAATCTCTACCACTCACAGGAGCAGACGATGGGCATTCTGGACGGCAAGCGGATCCTGGTGGCCGGCGTGACGATGGATAGCTCCATCGGCTTCGCCACCGCACGGGTGGCCCAGGAGCAGGGCGCGACCGTGCTCATCTCGAACTTCGGCCGGGCCCTGGGGATCACCCGGCGCATCGCCAAGAGGCTGCCGACCACGCCGCCGGTGCTGGAACTGGACGTCACCGACCCCGACCACCTGGCCGGGCTGGCCGATCAGGTCCGCGAGCACGTGGACGGGCTGGACGGAGTGGTGCACTCCATCGCGTACGGCAACCCCGCTACGGTGCTCGGTGGGAACTTCATGGCCGGCCCCTGGGACGACGTGGCCCAGGCGGTGCAGGTCTCGGCCTACTCGCTGAAGTCTCTGGCGGTGGCCACCCAGCCCCTGATGGGGCCGGGCTCCTCGATCGTCGGGCTGACCTTCGACGCCACCCAGGCCTGGCCCTCGTACGACTGGATGGGCGTGGCCAAGGCGGCCCTGGAGTCGACCTCCCGGTACCTGGCCCGTGATCTGGGTCCGTCGGGGATCCGGTGCAACCTGGTGGCCGCCGGTCCGCTCAAGACACTGGCAGCCAAAGCGATCCCGGGCTTCGAGGAACTCGAGAACGCCTGGGGGGACCGGGCCCCGCTCGGCTGGGACAACACCGACCACGAGCCGACCGCCAAGGCCGCGGTGGCGCTGCTCAGCGATTTCTTCCCTGCCACCACCGGCGAGATCGTTCACGTGGACGGGGGGTTCCACAGTCAAGGACTGTGAGCCTGCCCCGCTGATGTCGGGTGCCGTACGGCGTTTCGTGACACCTGTCACAGTGGCCTGGTGACCGCCGTGCGACGACTTGCCCTGCTCCGCCACGCTGTAGCCGAGCCGAGCGCGCCGCGCGACCATGACCGGGCACTGGCCCTACCGGGTCCGGGTCAGGCGCGAGCGGCCGCGCATTGGCTGGCCGAGCATGATTTCGTGCCCGATCACGTCGTGGTCTCGGACGCCCGGCGAACCCTGGAGACCGCCCGAGCCGCACTGGGCGAGTGGGAGGGCGAGCCGACCTTCGCACCGCTGATCGACTCCAACCCGGCCGTCTACGAGGCCGGGTGCGACTCCCTGCTCGACCTGATCCGGTCCGTTCCCGCCGATACCGGGCGGCTTCTGGTGGTGGGGCACAACCCGACCATCGCGCAACTGGTGCAGTTGCTCGATGACGGCAGCCGGGAGCCCGGGGACAGCGGTCTGACCGGCGGATTCCCACCTGCCTCGGTGGCTCTCTTCGACATCGACCGCGAGTGGCAGAGACTGCAGTTCTTCGGTGCGGTGCTGATCGGCGCTCGAACCGGCGGGCAGGAGGCGTGAACACCGAACAGGTGGCGCAGCGGCTGCGGCATTCCGGTTCGGTCTTCGCCGAGGAGGAGGCACAGCTGCTGTGTGGCAGCTTCGATGGCACGGTGCTGAGCGAGGCCATCGAGGCACGCTGTGCCGGGGAGCCCCTGGAGCACATCCTGGGCTGGACCATGTTCGCAGGCGTCCGGATCCGAGTCGGTCCCGGGGTGTTCGTCCCCAGACGACGCTCCGAGGTGCTGGTTCATGAGGCGCTGGAGCGGTTGCCGCGACGTGGCGTCCTGGTGGAGCTGTGCTGCGGGGCCGCTCCGGTGGCGACCGCGGTGGCCACCGCCCGCTCGGGAGTCCGGGTCTTCGCTAGCGACGTGGATCCCGCGGCGGTACTGGTGGCCCTGGACAACCTGGAGCCATTGGGTGGCCGGGCCGGCGTGGGGGATCTGGCGCAGGCGGTACCACTCGACCTGTTCGGCAGGGTAGACGTGTTGGTCGCCAACGCTCCCTACGTGCCCACCCGGGAGATCGGGTTGATGCCGCACGAGGCGCGTGAGCACGAACCGGTGAGGGCGCTCGACGGTGGGATCGATGGACTTCAGGTTCAGCGTCGGGTCGTCCAGGTGGCTCCACGCCTGCTTCGGCCCGGTGGCGTGTTGCTGGTCGAGACGGCGCGGCCGATGGTGGATCTCACGGCGCGTCTGATGAGCGAGGTCGGCTTGACGACCACCGTGGTTCTGGACGAGCTGGTGGACGGCACCTGTGTCGTGGGCACTCTGCCGGGGTAGTGCGTGCCGACCGGTCAGACCGGCGGAGCGGGAGTGACGATCCCGGCTGCGGCGTCTGCCGCCTCGATCTCTTCGCGGGTGATGCCCAGCAGATACATGATCGTGTCCAGGTAGGGCACGTTGACCGCGGTATCGGCAGCATTCTGCACCGCCGGCTTGGCGTTGTAGGCGATGCCCAGCCCGGCCGCGCTCAGCATGTCGAGGTCGTTGGCGCCGTCGCCGATGGCCACGGTGTTGGCCTCGCTGATGCCGATCTTCGCGGCGAACTCACGCAGCGCATCAGCCTTACCCGCCCGGTCGACCACGTCACCGACGATGCCCCCGGTCAGATAGCCGTCCAGGATCTCCAGCTCGTTGGCCCGGGAGTAGTGGATGCCCAGGTCGACCGCCAGCCGGTCGGTGATCTGGCTGAAGCCGCCCGAGACGATGGCGAAGCGATAGCCCAGACGACGCAGGGTTCGGACCATGGTGCGGGCCCCGGGGTTGAGCTGAATGTTGGCGTACACGTCGTCGATGGCGCTCTCGGGCACCCCCTTGAGCAGGGCCACCCGTTCTCGTAGTGACTCCTCGAAGTCGAGTTCGCCGCGCATCGCCGCCTCGGTCACCCGGGCCACCTCGGCCTCGTGGCCGGCGTGGGCGGCCAGCATCTCGATGACCTCGCCCTGGATCAGCGTCGAGTCGACGTCCATGACCAGCAGCCGCATCCCGTGGCGGAGCAGATTCTCGGGCTGTACCGCCACATCGATGCCCTGCTCAGCGGCCTCCTTGGCCAGCAGGGCACGCAGCTTGTCGGGATCGGCGCCTGAGACGTGCAGATCGATCGCCGTCACCGGATAGCGGGCCATCCGGACGATCCGGTCGATATTGGCGCCGGTGTCGGCGATCCGCCCGGCGATCGCGGCGAATGCCGCAGCCTTGAGTGGGACGCCGATCACCGTGACATGCGAGCGACCGGTCTTGCGGGCCTTGTTGTCGCCCAGACCACGGGTCACCTCGATGCTCATCCCGAGCTCGGCGGCGGCCGTCTCGATCTGGGTGCGTACCCGCTTCCAGTCCCGCGGGGCGGTGACCAGTACCCCGAGCACCAGCCGACGGCGCAGCACGATCTGCTCGATGTCGACGACCTCGACACCGGTATGCGCCAGGATCGCGAAGATCCGGGCCGTCACGCCGGGGCGATCCTTCCCGGTGATGGTGAGCAGCAGGGTGCGTGCCGGGGCATCGGGGGTCGGGTCCGACCCAGGCTCGGGTGTGGCGCCGACATCGGCGAGGGGAGTCAGGTCCATGGCAGCACGAGGCTATCGCGGTGGCCAGACCTCGGGAGAACAGGCAGCCACAAGTGCTCGACGGGCGGACCTGTCCAACTGCCCCAGCACGGCCCGGCGGGCATCGATCTCGTATCCGGTGACGGCCGCGCCGTCGTCCCCGAGAGCCAGGTCGACCACCTCGCGCGCACGCAACGCCTTGGCGGCGAGCTCTACACAGCGGGTCGGGGTGCCGACCGGGGCGGACAGGTCCACCGGGCGTCGCCACTCCATCAGCGCGTCCGCTGCCTCGGGACGCCAGGAGGCGACGTCCAGTGCCGCCAACGCATCGGAGGCCTCCACCAGGACCCGGCGCAGCTCCCGGTCGGCCTCACCCACGTCGGGGACCTGACGTCGCGAGGCGGAATGGCGCTCCCAGCCCTGCCCCACCGGTACCCAGCCGATCCCGCTGTCGGCGATCGCCGCCTGCCCATGGGCCAGTGCCGCGTCATTGAACGCGACGGGGCCGCCCAGCCCGAGCAGGTCACCTTCCGTGGGCAGGGCCAGCCCGACGCTGCCGGCGCCGGTCAGCCGCGCTTCGGCCAGCAGGTCGATGATCCCGACGCCGGGGACCGCCCGGATCACCTCATCGGCCCCGACCTGGCCCTGCAGCCATCCGGTGCCCCACCAGGCCAGGGTGGCGGCGGACGGGAAGAACTCGGGAGCGGCAACGAACACGCACTCCATTCTAGGCGCCCCCAGTGGGCCTCGAAGCACTCGATAGGGTGGTCCCATGACTGCCGTCCTCGAGTTCGCCGGTCTGACCGTTCGCCGCGGGCAGACCACTCTCCTCGATGACGTGAACTGGGTGGTCGATGAGGACGAGCGGTGGGTGATCCTGGGGCCCAACGGCGCCGGCAAGACCACCCTGCTCCAGGTCGCCGCAGCCCAGCTGCACCCCACCGAGGGGCTGGTGGAGGTGCTCGGCGAGATGCTCGGCATGATCGATGTGTTCGACCTGCGCCCCCGGATCGGTCTGACGAGCGCGGCTCTGGCGGAACAGGTCCCGCGCAACGAGCTGGTCCGCGACGTGGTCGTGACCGCCTCGTGGGGAGTGGTCGGACGCTGGAACGAGCAGTACGAGCAGATGGACCATGACCGCGCCATCGAGCTGCTGACGGAGCTGGGCGTCGGCCATCTGCTGGACCGCTCATTCGGCACCCTGTCGGAGGGCGAGCGCAAACGGGTACAGATCGCCAGGGCGCTGATGACCGACCCGGAGCTGCTGCTGCTCGACGAGCCGATGGCGGGTCTGGATCTGGGCGGTCGGGAGGACCTGGTCTCGACCCTCACCGGCGTGGCTCTGGACGAGGCGTCACCGGCCACGGTCATGGTCTCGCATCACGTGGAGGAGATCCCGCCGGGCTTCACGCACGCGCTGTTGCTGCGCGAGGGCCGGGTGATGGCGGCGGGGCCGCTGGAACGAGTGATCACCGAGGAGACGCTGTCCGCGACCTTCGGGGTGCCGCTGGTGCTGGAGACCAACGACGGGCGCTACACCGCCCGACGTCGGCCCACCCGGGTGGCAGTGGGCTGACGAGGGCACCTCGAAGATGCGCCGTCGCCCGAGCCTCGATGGGTCGCGGTCGAGGCCGATTGAGACGTACGCCATAGAGTTGCGGCATGGAGTGGCTGAACGATCATCAGTGGGAGTCCTGGATGGCCCTTGCCCTGGTGCTCGGGGTGGCGGAGCTCTTCAGTCTGGACCTGGTCCTGATCATGCTGGCCTCGGGAGCCGTCGCCGGTGCCCTGAGCGCGACGCTGGGTGCGCCGGTGGTGCTGCAGGTGATCATTGCGCTGGTGGTCTCGGTGGTCATGCTCGGCGTGGTGCGTCCGACCGCCAAGCGCCGCCTGGACAGTGGCCCCGACCTTGTCCTGGGGCACTCGAGGCTGATCGGTCGGAGTGGGTCGGTGCTCACCGAGCTGGGGCCCGACCGGACCGGACAGGTGAAGGTCGACGGCGAGGTGTGGTCCGCGCTGCCGTACGACGAGACGTTGACGATCGCCGCCGGCGAACCCGTCGAAGTGCTGGAGATCCGGGGAGCCACTGCCTATGTGCACCCGGTGGCCCGGCTGGAGCCGTGAGGCAGACAGGAGTGTGACCATGGAGCCGGTGTTGATTGTGCTGGGGCTGGTCGCGTTGTTCGTGATCGTCAGCCTCGCGAAGGGGATCCGGATCATCCCGCAGGCGAGGAGCGGGATCGTCGAGCGCTTCGGCAAGTACAAGCAGACCCTGCCGCCCGGCCTGAACTTCCTGGTGCCGTGGATCGACAAGGTGCGCTATGTGATCGACACCCGGGAGCAGGTGGTCAGCTTCCCACCGCAGCCGGTGATCACCGAGGACAACCTGACCGTGTCGATCGACACCGTCATCTACTTCCAGGTCACCGATCCGGTCGCGGCCACCTACGAGATCGCCAACTACATCCAGGCGGTCGAGCAGCTGACCATGACCACGCTGCGCAATATCGTCGGCGGCATGACTCTGGAGGAGACGCTGACCAGCCGAGAGGTGATCAACAGTGGCCTGCGGGGAGTCCTCGACGAGGCCACCGGCAAGTGGGGCATCCGGGTCGGTCGCGTCGAGATCAAGAGCATCGACCCGCCGGCGTCCATCAAGGACGCGATGGAGAAGCAGATGCGCGCCGATCGGGACAAGCGTGCGCTGATCCTGTCGGCCGAAGGTCAGCGGGCATCCGCGATCCTGACCGCAGAGGGCAACAAGCAGTCTCAGATCCTCAACGCCGAGGGTGAGCGGGAGTCGGCCATCCTGCGGGCCCAGGCCGACCGGGAGTCCTCGATCCTGCGGGCCCAGGGTGAGGGGCAGGCCATCCAGACGGTCTTCCAGGCCATCCACGACGGGCAGCCCGACCAAGCCCTGCTGGCCTACCAGTATCTGCAGATGATGCCCAAGATCGCCGAGGGTGACGCGAACAAGGTGTGGGTGATCCCCTCCGAGATCACCAAGGCCATGGAGGGCCTCGGTTCGGCGATGCACCAGATCAGCGGCATCCCTCAGGACGCCACCCCACGTACGAGGGTCGACATGGGTCCGGGTGCAGGCGAATCGGTCTCCACCGACGAAGCGCTCAGCGCCACCAACGAAGCGGTACGTGAGGTGCTGGCCGAGGCCAAGGCGGCGTCGAACCCCGGCGCTCATTCCGCGGCCCCGCAGGAGACACCCTCGCCGGGTGAGGAGCCCGCTCCGGGTACCGACCCGAGCGAGTGATCGACCGGGTCCGGGTGGTCAGCGGATCCTGACCACCCGGGTTCCGCCGGCCAGCCGGTCGTGCCAGCCGCGCCGGTGTACGGGGTCGTCGTTGATATTCATCGCGATGGTGACCGCCGCCCCGGCCTGGCCGGCCAGGGAGAGGAGCAGTCCGAGGGCCGGAATGATCCGGAGTAGATCGGCACCGTAGATCACGTTGCGACGCAGTGCCTGGGCGAAGGTGGGAGGCGCGGTGGAGTGTTCCTGCTGGACGTGCAGCCGGAACAGCATCTTGCCGAGGGTCTGCCCTCGCCAGGCCTCCATGCCCGCTGCGTATCCGATCTGGATCAGGACGCTCAGCAGGAGCAGTCCGGCCACGATCAGCCAGGTCGTGAAGCCCGTTCGGAATGTGCGACCTTCCAGGATCGCACGCAATACCGCGGTGGTGAGGATGGTCAACACCAGGTAGTCCAGGATCCGGGCCATCGCGCGCTCGCGAAGCCCGCCGGGGGTGGTGGTGAGGTCAGGGGCAGCGGGGGACATACGACTCCGTCAGATGTGTTTCGGTGGTTGTGATGGGTGCTCAGCCGAGCCACGCGTCGTGCCAGCGGCCCAACAGTTCGAAGGCGTGCGCGCGTACCTCCGGCAGCGAGAGAAAGACGTCGTGCCGGGCGCTGGGCACGGCGATGCTGGTGACATGGTGCCCGACCCCCGAGGCGCGGGCACGAATCTGTTCCACGTCGAGCACGATGTCGGTACGGTGCACCGCCGGATCGGTCATCGTGGTGGGATGGCCGCTGCGTTCCGAGGAGAGCACCAGGATGGGCTCGTCGATCTCCAGTCCGGCGTGCAGTCTGGCCTGCCCGCTGCGTACCGCGCTGAGCCAGCCGACCCGGACGGGCCAGGACTCCAAGGGCTTCCACGCTAGGTCGAAGTCGAACTCGCCCTCGTGCGCACTGTGCAGCGAGCGGGCGTAGAGACCACTGACCTTCCGCGGGATCTCCTGCATCGGACGGCGGGCGGCCAGTTGCCTGACCAGCACGCCCGCCGCGCCGGAGCGCAAGGCTGCCGGACCCTGTAGGTCGAACCAGGGGGAGTTGAGGACCAGCCCGATCAGCTGAGCCAGGCGGCCACGCCGCTCCGCGACCCACAGGGGACCGGTGAGGCCTCCGGTGGAATGGCCAGAGAGGATTACTTGGCGGTGCTCGTCGCGTTCGGTGATGAGCTGCCAGGCAAGGTCGAGCTCCTCGAAGTACTCCGCCAGGTCCAGGGCGTGGTTGGCGGTCTGGTGCGGCAGCAGCGAACGCCCGTACTTGCGCAGGTCGAGGGCGTAGAAGTCATAGCCACGTTCGGTCCACCACTCGGCGTAAGGCTTCTGGAAGAAGTAGTCGGCGAATCCGTGCACGTGCAGCACGGCACCGATCGGGTTCCCGTCCGCGGGCCGACGCACCAGTGTGGCCACCACGGCGCCCTCGGGGTCATCGCCTAGGGACAGTGTTTCGGCAGTATAGGGATGTCCGAGCACGTCGGTACGGGCGGCGTCTGGCATGGACCCAGTCAACCAGTCTCCCGGTGGGCGGTGCCCATGGGTGTGCGCCTGTGGGCACGGGAATGAACCGAGAAGGCGCATCGTTGGAGGTGGTACAAGGTTCAATTAGTGGTGCGGAGAGCCGGCACCGAGGCGTCCGGAGTCGGACGTCGGACAGGGCACAGGAAGAGGGATGGGCATGCAGATCGGCATCTTCACCGTGGGTGACGTCACTACCGACCCGACGACCGGGCACACCCCGACCGAGCACGAGCGGATCAGGGCCACCGTCGAGATCGCCAAGCACGCCGAGGCTGTCGGCCTGGACGTGATGGCCTTCGGCCAGCACCACAACCCGCCGTTCGCGGCCTCGTCCCCGACCACCACGATGGCCTACGTCGGCGCCCAGACCGAGAGACTGTTGCTCTCCACGTCCACCACCCTGATCACCACCACCGACCCGGTCCGGATCGCCGAGGACTACGCCCAGTTGCAGCACCTGGTCGAGGGCCGGGTGGACCTGATGCTGGGGCGGGGCAATACCGGGCCGGTCTACCCGTGGTTCGGTAAGAACATCGGTGACGGCATCGAGCTGGCCGTGGAGAACTACGCCCTGCTTCGCAAGCTGTGGGACAACGACGTGGTGAACTGGTCGGGCAAGCACCGCACCCCGCTCCAGGGCTTCACCTCGACCCCGCGACCGATGGACGGGGTGGCACCGTTCGTCTGGCACGGGTCGATCCGCAGCCCCGAGATCGCCGAACAGGCCGCCTACTACGGTGACGGCTTCTTCCACAATCACATCTTCTGGCCGCAGATGCACGCCGCGAAGATGGTGAGTCTGTACCGGCGGCGCTACGAGCACTACGGCCACGGGCGGGCCGAGGAGGCGATCGTCGGACTGGGCGGTCAGTTCTACCTCGCGAAGAACTCCCAGGACGCCATCAACGAGTTCCGGCCCTACTTCGACAACGCTCCGGTGTACGGGCACGGACCCACACTGGAGGACTTCTCCGCGGCCACGCCGTTGACCGTCGGGTCGCCGCAGCAGTTCATCGAACGAACGTTGTCCTTCAAGGACTATGTCGGCCACTACCAGCGTCAGCTGTTTCTGGTGGACCACGCCGGGCTGCCGCTCAAGACGGTGCTCAACCAGCTGGACCTGCTCGGTGAGGTGCTTCCGGCGCTGCGCAAGGGCTTCGCCGAGGGGCGTCCGGCCAACATTCCCACCGCACCCACCCATGCCGCACTGGTCGCCGGGGCCGGCGGCGGGCATGACGCAACGGTGTACGCCGACGGCGACTCGGTCACCGGGCGTTCGCCCGAGACCGAGGAGGTCACCGCATGAGTACGAGTACCAGCCCGATCCGGATCGCCGTGGTCGCGGCGGGACTGAGCGTCCCGTCCTCCACCAGGATCCTGGCCGACCAATTGGCTACGGCGGTGCGCCAGGCGCTGTCCGATGCGGACCGGCCGGTAGCGGTACAGGTCGTCGAACTTCGCGACCTGGCTCACCTGCTGGCGGACAACCTGCTCACCGGGTTCGCCACCGGCGCCTTGAGTGATGCCATCGAGACGGTGACCCGGGCCGACGCGTTGATCGCCGTCAGCCCGGTCTTCTCGGCCTCCTACTCCGGGCTCTTCAAGACGTTCTTCGATGTATTGGAGCCCGAGGCGCTGGCCGGCAAGCCGGTACTGATGGCCGCCACCGCGGGTACGGCCCGACACTCGCTGGTCCTGGACCATGCCCTGCGCCCGCTCTTCGCCTACCTCAAGGCGATACCGATTCCTACCGGGGTCTTCGCGGCCACGGAGGACTTCGGTGAGCACGGAGGCTCGCTGGCGGCCCGCATCGAACGCGCGGCGGCCGAGTTGGTCGCGATGCTGACCACGACGACACCACTCGCGTTTCGGCGCAACCGGGTCGTCGAAGAGGAATTCGACGACCCGACGCCGTTCGGAGAGATGCTGGCCGCACTCGGTCAGGGCTGACGGATTCTCCGCGGCACGCCGTCAGTGTGCGTAGGTGCCGTGGACGATCGCCCGGGCCAGGGTGTGGAAGGCCAGGTTGAAGCCGAGCACCGCGTTCGAGGCGTCCGCGGTCAGATCCAGGGATTCCACATCGACAGCGTGCACCACGAAGAAGTAGCGGTGCGGGTGGTCGCCGGGCGGGGGAGCGGCTCCCATGAAGCCCACGCTGCCGCCGTCGTTTCGGAGCTCGAAGGCGCCGCCCGGCAGGTCAGTGCCCGAGGCTCCGGTCGGCAGCTCGGTGACGTGGGCCGGCAGATTCGCCAGGCCCCAGTGCCAGAAGCCAGACGGGGTCGGGGCGTCGGGGTCGAAGCAGGTCACCACATAGGACCTGGTTCCCTCGGGTGCACCGCGCCAGGAGAGGTGCGGGGAGGTGTTGCCGAATTCGGCTACCTGGGCGTCCTGCAACGGAGCGCCGTCGGTCACGTCCCGGCTGGTGACCTCGAAGGAGGGCCGAGCCGGTAGATACTCATAGGGGTTGGGTGCGGTGGGGCGTGCAATGCTCATGGTTCGGACCCTACCCAGCCGTGGCCCGCGGCGGAACGGACAATTGAGCCGTGAGTGACCTTGGGAACACCGATCGCGTCGACCTTGTCTATCCCGCCGGGCTGAGACTCCGTGACCGCAAGGTGGTGGTTGTCGGCGGCGGGCAGGTGGCCCAGCGCCGGGTCCCCGCGCTGCTGGCGGCCGGAGCCCGGGTCACCCTGGTCTCTCCGCAGGTGCGCCCGGCCCTGGAGGGGATGGCGGCCGAGTTCGACTGGATCCCCCGGGGCTTCGCGCCCAGCGATCTGGACGAGGCCTGGTATGTCATCGCGGCCACCGACGACACCCAGGTCAATGAGGCGGTGTCGGTGGCGGCGGAGGAGCGCCGTATCTTCTGTGTGCGCAGCGACGACGGCGAACGGGCCAGCGCGTGGACCCCGGCAGTGGGTCGTCACGGCAACGTCACGGTCGCGGTCCTGGGTAATCGGGAGCCGCGCCAGTCGGCGGCTCTGCGGGACGACATCCTCACCGCACTGCGCGAGGGTCACCTGACCGAATCCGGGGCGCTCGATCGCAGTCCCGGGGTGGTCCTGGTCGGCGGCGGGCCCGGTGACCCGGAGCTGGTGACGGTGGCCGCGCGGCACGCGCTGGCCAGTGCCGATGTCGTGGTCGCCGACCGGCTGGCGCCGCGCGAACTGCTCGACGAGTTGCCCTCCACCGTCGAGCTGATCGACGTGGCCAAGCTGCCCCGAGGCCGCTCGGCCCGTCAGGAGTACATCAACGAGCTGATCGTGGAGCGGGCCCGAGCGGGCCAGCGGGTGGTGCGCTTCAAGGGGGGTGACAACTTCGTCTTCGGCCGCGGATTCGAGGAGGTGCAGGTCTGCCGGGAAGCGGGCGTCCCGGTCACCATCGTGCCCGGCCTCACCTCGTCGGTGGCGGTCCCTGCGCTGGCGCACATCCCGGTCACGCATCGTGGGATCACCCACGAGTTCACCGTCGTCTCCGGCCACCTGCCGCCGGGACATCCCGATTCTCTGGTGGAGTGGCCGGCCCTGGCCAGGATGCGGGGCACCGTGGTGATCCTGATGGGCGTCGAGAACGCCGCCGCCATCGCCGCGGCACTGATCTCCGGCGGTCGTCGCGACAAGACCCCGGTCGCGGTCGTCGTGGACGGCACCATGCCGACCGAGCGCACCGTACTGGCGCGGCTCGATACCCTGGCAGATCGCCTGCTGGCGGAGCAGGTCCGGCCTCCGGCGATTATCGTGATCGGCGAGGTGGTGCGGGTCGCGTTCCCCGACGAGTTCGGCGACGAGCCCTCGGCGGAGGCCTGAGTGGCCACTCTGGTCCCCATCAGCGATCCGGACGACCCGCGCCTCGGCGACTACCGAGATCTACGCGACGTGAGTTTGCGCCGACACCTGGAGGCTGAGCACGGCCTGTTCTTGGCCGAGGGGGAGAAGGTGGTTCGGCGGGCGATCGAGAGCGGCTACTCACCCCGCTCGTTTCTGATGGCCGAGCGGTGGCTGGACGGGTTGGGTGAGGTCCTCGACAGCACCGAGGCTCCCTGCTTCGTGGTCACCGAGGCGATGGCCGAGCAGATCACCGGCTTCCATGTGCACCGCGGCGCGTTGGCCTCGCTGCACCGCAGGCCACTGGCGACGCTGGACGAGGTACTGGAGGCGGCCCGATCGGTGCTGGTACTGGAGGACATCGTCGACCACACCAATGTCGGGGCGATCTTCCGCAGCGGGGCCGCCTTGGGATTCGACGCCGTGCTGCTCTCGCCGCGCTGTGCCGATCCGTTCTATCGACGCTCCGTCAAGGTGGCGATGGGCGCGGTCTTCTCGATGCCCTGGACCAGGGTGCCGCACTGGCAGACGGCCCTCCCCGACCTGTCGGCGCGGGGCTTCACCACGGTGGCCCTCACCCTGGCCGATGATGCCGTCGAACTCGAGCTTGCGGTCACCGGACTCGAGAAGGTCGCATTGGTCCTCGGCTCGGAGGGCCCCGGAATCTCACCGGCCTGGCAGGCCGCGGCGGATCGTCGTGCGGTGATCCCCATGCAGGCCGGCATCGACTCGCTGAACGTCGCCGCAGCCTCCGCCGTCGCCTGCTATGTGACCGCCCGCCGCTGAGGAGGCACTAAGGTGCCGCGTCAGTGGCGGGTGAGGAGTCACTAAGGTGCCTCATCAGCGGGCCAGAGGGCACTGAACTCGTCGGCGGCCTTGTCGTGCTGCTTGCGCAGCTTCTTACGCGCCCGATCAGACAGTCTGTCCCCGAAGACCATGCCACGGGTGTGATCCGTCTCGTGCTGCAGGCACCTGGCCAGCAGTCCGGTGCCGGAGAAGGTCACGGGCTCCCCAGTCATCCCCAGCCCCGTCACGGTGGCGACGTCCGGCCGGGCGCACTCGATGAAGGCGCCGGGATAGGACAGGCAGCCCTCGTCGTCATTGTCGAGCTGGCGCTCCCCGACCTCGGGGAGGGTCAACTCGGGGTTGCAGACCACCCCGACCGTGCGCGCACCCTCGGCATCGGGGCAGTCGAAGACGAAAACAGCCCGGTCCACCCCGATCTGGCAGGCGGCGAGACCGACCCCGTCCGCCGCGTACATCGTGGCGACCATGTCGGACACCAGGGTGGCGAGCTCATCCCCGAAGTCGGTGACCGGCTGCTGTGGACGATGCATCACCGCGCTTCCCCACCGGGTCATCGGGCGGACCGTGCCCCCCGACGGCAGCTGTCCGTAGGGGGCGTGCTCTGGTGGGCCGTCGAAACTCATGACACAAGTCTAGGAAGTCCGCTATGACAGGCTCAGGCCCGGTCATCGTGGCGATACGCGCCGCGCTCCTGCTCCCGTTGCCGAGCCCGGTCGGCGTGACCGGCGTCGGTCAGTCGCAACAATGCGTTCACCAGTTCGGTACGTGCGGTCAAGACCTCGTCGACCAGGCTCTGTTCGGCGGGTGTGGCGGGGGGATGCGTCAATACCCCAGCGTGATCGAGGAGGCCCGCGGTCAGTGCCTCACCCTCCACTTGTTCCAACATCCGTGAGGCACCGATCAACACTCCGAGTTGGGCGTCGACGGGTGCCGAGTCGAGCGCCATGAGACCGTGCTCGGCGATCTCCAGTTCGGCTCTCGCCACCACGGCCCGAGTGCCGGTCACCGTGAACTGCCGGTCCCGACGCCGGGCGCGTGGCCGCCACAGTGCGGCGGCCGCGGCGGCGCTGAGCGCCACCACGCCGGCCACCCCGAACACCTCGACCACACCGGAGGAGGAGTTCGCCACCACGGCGGATCCGACCCCGGCCGCCGCGGCGGTGAACCCGGGCGCGGCCGGGTGAACCCGGACCCGTTGACGATGCTCGATCACCTCGGGCAACGAGTCGGGTCGGGCGACGGAACGGACCGACTCCGGCCACTGGCCCAGAAGGTGATGCCGGGCGTCGCGTTGCCCAGCCGGATCGGCCAACAGGGCTTCAGGTCCGAGACGTGCCAGCTCGGTCAGGAAGTCCGGAAGCGCCCGCCTGCGGTAACGGTGCACCCAACCGCCGAGCCGATCCTCGGAGAAGCCCTGACGAACCGCCCGCAACAACCGGTCGCGGGTCTCACGCGAACGACCTGCCACGGTTGTCACCTTCTTGCCCGGACGCACTCGACCTCGTGCCGGTGCTGACAAGGTGAACGGTAGCCGACCGGCGGAGACCCGACGCCGCGCCCGATCACCGGCGCCGGGCCCGGCAGCTCAGGCGACGTCCACGCTGGCAGCGGCGCTCGCGGTGCCGGAGTGGAACCGTGGCGTGAGCCAACCTCGGCTCACGAATGCCTCGCGTAGCAGGCCACGCAGGCGGGGCGGGTCCGCGGTCAGGACCAACACACAACCGCCGAATCCGCCTCCGGTCATCCGGGCACCCAGGGCGCCGGCCACGAGAGCGGTATCGACCGCGACGTCCAACTGGTCACAGGAGACCTCGAAATCGTCGCGCAGACTCAGATGGGACGCGGTGAACAACTCGCCGACGCGTTGCCAGTCGGCCTGTGCCACGGCCGACACCACCGCATCCACCCGGGCGGTCTCACGCACGACGTGTCGGGCGCGTTGTCGATGAACGCCGCGCAGCGACTCGAGAGCGTCCTCCGTGGCGCCGGCGAGCCACGGGAGCCGCAGCAGCTCCGCGGCCCGCTCGCACTGGGACCGCCGCAGCGTGTACTCGCCTGTGGCATGGGTGTGCCGGGTCCGGGTGTCCACGATCACCAACTCGATGCCGCGGGTCTCGGGCTGCCACAGCACGTGTCGCCGCTCGCCGGTGGCGAAGTCCAACCGCAGGGCATGCCCGGCACGGGCCAACAGCGAGACCGTCTGATCGAGGCCGCCGGTGGGTGCTCCCACCTGCTCGGTCTCGGCCTCGATGCAGGGCACCACCAGCTCATCGTTGATCGCGTTGCTCATCGCTCGGGCGACGGCGCAGATCACGGCCGCCGAGCTGGACAGCCCGGCACCCGTGGGCACGGTGCTGGACAGCTGCACGTCGACCCCCTGGGTCGGGCCGGTGACAGCGACAGCCGCGGCCGCGTAGGCGGGCCACCCGGGCACCGCGCCGGGACGCAGATCGGTCAGATCACCCTGCCAGGAGCCCATCGATTCTGAGGAGATCCGGATCCGCCGATCGGAGCGCGGCGTGACCCGGGCGGTGGTACGCAGCGGCAGTGCGATCGGCAGGCAACGACCGCCGTTGTAGTCGGTGTGCTCGCCCATCAGGTTCGCCCGACCGGGGGCGGAGGCGATCCGCGGCGAGTTCATGAGCCCACCGTAGAGGCAGCCGAGGGGCACGTATGGTCGGGGCGTGCGCTTCCTCAATGATCTGCTGCCCACCCACGATCTGACCTACGACGACGTCTTCATGGTCCCGGGCCGCTCCTCGGTGGCCAGCCGGTTCGACGTCGACCTGAGCACGTCGGACGAGACC
Source organism: uncultured Nocardioides sp. (assembly GCA_964396585.1). GTDB lineage: Bacteria > Actinomycetota > Actinomycetes > Propionibacteriales > Nocardioidaceae > Nocardioides. The sequence continues at coordinate 11,826 of CAYNFY010000028.1, read as the reverse complement.
GGGGCCACCATTCCCCTGGTCGTCTCGAATATGACCGCCATCGCGGGTCGTCGGATGGCCGAGACCGTGGCGCGTCGCGGCGGCCTCACCGTGATCCCGCAGGACATCCCGATCGATGTGGTCGCCGAGGTCGTCAGCTGGGTCAAGAAGCGTCACCCGGTCTTCGAGACTGCCATCGAGCTCTCCCCGCATCAGCCGGTCTCGGACGCCCTGGCGCTGATCCCCAAGCGTGCTCATCGGGCCGCAGTGGTGGTCGACGACGGGCGACCGGTCGGCGTGGTGACGGTCGAGGACTGTGAAGGGGTGGACCGGTTCACCCAGGTCGGTGCGGTGATGGAGACCGAGTTCGTCCGGCTGGGAGAGCACACCGATGCCCGGGCCGCGTTCGACCTGGTGCAGTCGTCGCGGATATCGCTGGGAGTGGCAGTGGACGACGAGGGGCGGTTGCTCGGGATCATCACCCGTCTCGGGGCGCTCCGCTCCACGGTCTATCGCCCGGTCCTGGACGCGAGCGGCGGGTTCCGGATCGCCGCGGCCGTAGGCGTCAACGGCGATGTCGCCGGGAGGTCCATGGCACTGTTGGAGGCGGGGATCGACACCCTGGTGGTCGATACCGCCCACGGGCATCAGGACCGGATGCTCGACGCCTTGGGCAAGGTCCGGGCACTCGATCCGCAGGTGCCGATCGCCGCCGGGAACGTGGTGGACGCAGCGGGGACCAGGGCCCTGATCGAGGCGGGGGCCGACATCGTGAAGGTGGGAGTCGGCCCGGGTGCCATGTGCACGACGCGAATGATGACCGGTGTCGGCCGACCACAGTTCAGTGCCGTCCTGGAATGCGCCGAGGCCGCCCGGGCGCTCGGTCGCACGGTCTGGGCGGACGGGGGCGTACGCCACCCACGAGACGTGGCACTGGCGCTGGCCGCCGGAGCCTCCGCGGTGATGATCGGGTCGTGGTTCGCGGGGACCCACGAGTCCCCAGGCGACCTGATGCTGGACGCCCAGGGACGTTCCTACAAGCAGTCCTTCGGGATGGCCTCGGCTCGTGCGGTCGCCAACCGCACGTCGTCGGAGTCCGCGTTCGACCGAGCGCGCAAGGGCCTCTATCAGGAGGGCATCTCGACCTCCCGGATGTATCTGGACCCCGAGCGCCCCGGCGTCGAGGACCTGATCGACCAGATCTGCTCGGGCGTGCGCTCGGCCTGCACGTACGCGGGCGCGAGCACGCTCGAGGAGCTGCGCGAGCGCGCGGTGGTCGGTTTCCAGTCGGCCGCCGGCTACTCCGAGGGCCGTCCGTTGTCGGTGAGCTGGTGAGTCGGCGTCCGGCCGCGGTGCTGGTGGTCTCGGCCACCCGCGCGGAGGCGGCCCATGTCCCTACCGGCGTCGAGGTGCTGATCACCGGTGTCGGCAAGGTCCCTGCGGCCACGGCGGTCGCCAGCCGGTTGGCGGTCCAGTCACCGACCGAGCCCCTCGAGGTGCTCAATATCGGCACCGCGGGGGCCCTGCGACCGGACCTGTACGGTCTCTTTCTGCCGGATCGGGTGGTGAACCACGACTTCAGCTCGCACGCGATCCGTGCCCTGGGCTTCGAGGTCCAAGACACGGTGCACCTTCAGCGGGCCGAGTCCGATGAGGTCGTCCTGGCGACAGGGGACTCATTCGTGACGGACCCGGTCGTCCGCGATGAGCTCGCCGGGCGCGCACACCTGGTCGACATGGAGGGCTACGCGGTGGCCTGGGCGTGCCAGCAGGCCGGAGTCCCGGTCCAGTTGGTGAAGCACGTCTCGGACAACGCCGACGAGACGGCGTTGGACTGGGTCGCGGCGGTGGACGCCAGCGCCCGGATCCTGGGGGCCTGGGTGGACGACTACCTCGCCGGCTCAGCGCGAGGTACGGGGGGTCCGACCGCGGGTGACGCCGACGAAGGCCTGAGTGAGGTCGTCGTCCCGCTCGCGTAGCCACGCCAAGACGACCTGGGTCGGTTCCAGACCGAGCAGCGGCACGCTCACCACGTCCTTGCGGTGGTAGAGCCGCGCCACCGACAGCGGCACCACGACGACCCCGGTACCGCCGGCCACGACCTCGATCGCTTCCTTGATCGACATCTCGGGAAACCTCAGTTGAACCTGGGCGGGCTCGAGCGCGGACGGCGCTCCCAGCGGGAACTGCTCATCGACCAGATCGTCCAGCGGCAGCTCGGCATAGGCTGCAGCCGGATGCTCCCGACCGACCACCACCACCGGGACCTCCTCGTAGAGGCGAACCACGTGCAGGTCGTCCGGGTCGGTCAGGGGCAGCCGGGCGAGCACCATGTCGGCGCTGCCGTCGTCGAGCACGGCACGTTGGACTGGTTCCTCGATCGGTAGCAGTTCCAGCGGGCCCAGGTCGAACTCCCGCCAGCGACGGGCCCATTTGTCCGGGGTGGTGCCGGTGACGAATGCGATGCGTAGGGGAGTGGCCACCGGCTCACGTTACCCAGTACGGGGGACCGAATATGACAACGGGCGCGGATCCGGTTGGATCCACGCCCGTTGTCTCTTAACCCGATGGGTATCCGATACCCGTCAGTGGCTCAGGTCGGTTCAGAGACCGCAGAGCAGTAGTCCGACGATCGGAAGGCTGCACACCGTCACGGTCACGCCGCCCAGAACATTGGCCAGGATCGGGCCCAGACCGGGAATGTCACCCAGACCCGGCTGGTCCACGCCCACGAGGCCGGCAACCAGCTGGCCGAGGACACCCAGGTTCTTGAGGTCGGCCAGATCGGTGTTGCTGAATCCACCGACCAGGTCGACCAGCCCACTCAGGTCGCCGTTCGTCAGGGCGTCGCCGCCGATCAGCTTGTCCAGGACACCGGTGAGCTGCCCCAGGCCGCTGGTACCGAGAAGACCGGTGATCGCGCTCGGGTCCAGGATGGTCTGCAGCTTCGCGAGCAGACCCAGCACCGCGGCGGGATCGGTCAGGTTCGGGAGCCCGGGAATGCTGGTGTTACCGCCGAGCAGCGCGTCGGTCAGACCGGTCAGGATCTCACCGACCGCCGGCAGTCCGCCGGCGAAGCTGGCCGGGTCCAGTAGACCGAGCAGCACATCGAGCGGTAGCAGGTCACCGAACGCGGTCTGGAACTGGGTGATGACGTCACCGATATTGCTCACGTCACCGTTCTTGAGCAGTGCCAGGAGCTTGTCGAGGTCCAGGCTGTCGAGGCTGACTCCGGGGAGCAGCGTGTTCAGCAGCTCGGTGAGCTGGGTCACGTTCAAGCTCAGCAGGTCCGAGCCGGAGTCGTCGTTCAGGTTCTGCAGCAGCAGCTTGAGCACGGCGGTGAGTGCGGCGGCCTGCTCGTCGGTGACCGGGGGGGCCACGACGGGGGGCTGGGTGTTGCCCGCACAGGCACGAGCGCTGCGGATCTTCGCGTTCTTCTTCGCCAGCTTGGCCTTGCGGACCTTCTTGCGGGCCTTGTTCAGCGCCTTCTTGGCCTTGGCCTTCTTCTTGGCCGCCTTGACCGTGTGGTGCTTCGCCGCGGCGACCTTCGCCTTGACGAACTTCTTGCGGGCCTTCTTCACCTTCTTCTTGGTGGTCTTGACCTTGTTGGCTGCCTTGCCTTGGGCAGCGGCGGCGCTCACACAGGTGGTGCTGGCCGCACGATCGTGGACGGTCGCGGTGGAAGCGGTTGCCTGGGACGGGAAGGTGAAGGCGAGCACTGAGATCAATGCCAACGTCACCCCTGTCACCAGGGCGGAGACCGACTTGTTCATGGGGGTTCTCCTTAACGACCCCCACGGTCAGAAAGACACCGGTGACGCCATCGACCCGAGCCGAGAAACCCGGGCGACGACGTGTTCCGTCCGTTGCGGCCCGACAGGGGGACGGTCCGCAACGAACCGGTCCGCGGGGGTCGAAACGGAGCCGGTCGCCAGTGGGGAACTCGAATTACCTGAGAGTATTCGTGCGCCCCACCAGACAACAGGATCACCGTTTTCCAGCCATATTGGAAGGAAAAACGCGAGAAGCCCCCAAAGAGATGAATTCGGACGGAAAGCCGTAACCTTCAGAGGAGTTTGACGTTGTGCAGTCCTTCGTCCACCACACTGAGGTCTCCGGCCAGGAGCCGTTTCGCGACACTGAGGGTGAAACCCTTGATCGTCTTGCCAGGTACGTACTGTGGCAGAGACAGGGCCTGCGGGTCTACCACTACATCCACGACCACGGGGCCGTCTCGATGTGCCAGGGCCTCGGCCAGTTGTGCCCGCAGGGTGGCCGGATTCTCGCAGCGGATGCCGGTCGCGCCGAAGGCTTGGGCGATGGCCGCCAGATCGGGGTTGGGCAGGTCGGTGCCCCAGGGACGCATTCCGGCCTCCTGTTGCTCGATATCGACGAAGTCGAGCTTCGAGTTGTTCAGCACGATGTGCACCACGTTGACCCGGTGCTGTACCTCGGTGATGAGATCGCCGAAGGCCAGCATGGTGAACCCGCCGTCGCCGCATAGGGCCACGGACTGCCGGTCTGGAAACGCCTTCGCCGCGCCGAAGGCCATCGGTGAGGCGTTGGCCATCGAGGCCCAGGAGAACGAGCCGTAGATGCGCCGCTTCCCTCGCGCCACGAGATGGTGGGCCGCCCAGATGCAGGCGGTACCGGTATCGGCGGCGATCAGCGCATCATCGTCGAGCAGTTCGTCGAGCAGCCCGGTCAGGTATTCGGGCCGGATCGTGTCCAGCCGGTCTCCGTCGTCAACGTATCGCCGCTGTTTCTTCGCTGCGCGGGCACTGATCCGTAGCGCTCGCTGCAGATGCCCGGTCTCGGTCTTGGGCTGAACCGCGGTCTTGAGAGCACGGACGAACTCACCGACGTCGGCGTTGATCCCCTGGGCCAGGGGGACCCGGCGGCCGAGGTGGTCGGCTCGGGTGTCCACCTGGATCAGGTGCGCGTCGGTCTCCAGGAACCCCGGGAACGGAAAATCGGTGCCCAGCATGAGCACCACATCAGCATGGGTGATCGCCCAGTGACAGCCGCCGTAGCCGAGCAGTCCGGTCATTCCCACGGCGTTCGGGTTCGCGTACTCCAGGATGCTCTTGCCCTTGAGGCTGAAGCCCACCGGGGCCTGCAGCTGCTGGGCGAGTGAGACCACCTCGGCGGCCGCCCCTCGACAGCCCTCGCCACCGAAGATGGTGACGCTGTCGGCGGCATCGACCAAGCGGACCGCCTCGGCCAGATCCGCGGCCGTCACGGTCAGCAACGCCGGGTTGGGTGGGGTGTAGGCGACATCCGGGTGCGGCGAGTCCTGCGCGGCGACGTCGCCGGGCAGGGCGATCACGGTCGGTCCTTGTTCGAGCAGGGCCGTGTTGATCGCTCGATGGAAGACGGCTCGGGACTGGACCGCGTTGACCACCCGCCCGGTGTACAGCGAGGAGGTCTGAAAGTGGTCGTAGACGTTGACCTCCTCGATCGCGTCGGTGTCCATGATGCTGGTCTCGACATCACCGGCCACCGCGATCACCGGCGCCCACTCGTGCCGGGCGTCCATCAGGCCGTTGATCAGGTGCGTGATGCCCGGTCCCGCGGTACCGCACACCGCGACCGGCTGTCCGGTCAGCACGGCCTCCGCCGACGCGGCGAAGGCGCCCCATTCTTCGTGACGAACGTGGACGAACTCGATGTCTTGGCGTTTGGCCAATGCCGCCACCGTCGGATTCAGGGCGTCGCCCACGATCCCGTAGCACCTGCGAACTCCGGCTTGGACCAGGTATTCCCACAGGTCATCGGCAACCGTTCGAGTCATGGCGGGTCTCCATCCGGGCGCGAGCCCTCTCGTCCGACGACGGGTGCCGACCGGCATTCGTCAATGACACCGTGCCATCGAGAGGGCGAAGGGGCAATGGTCAACGGAGAGAAGAGGAAGCGGGCAAAGTGCGCGTATTCGACAAATCACGCACCCGGGTCCGCATCGAGGAGAAATAGATGGTGGCCTTTGACCCGCGATTGCGAAGGTCAAAGGCCACCATCTAGTGGTGTCCGAGGGGGGACTTGAACTTCTATGGCCACGGCAGCATCAGCGAGCATCTGAGGACGATCCCCGCCTGAGAGGCCCGCCACAGGGCACTACTTCCGCGTTCCCGAGGATCCCGGAGCATCCGGAGACACTCGCGGCAGTATCACGCGGAGTATCACGACGCCTACCTGATCAGGTCCCGAGGCGTCCCACGAAAAGTCGGCCCCACCCTCGTGCTGGAACACGTGGGTGAGGCCTTGATCCGAACACCTTTCAGAGAAGGGCTCGAACCCATGACCAACGTACCCAACACCCCCGACCCCACCCCCATCACCTGTCCCCGGAACACGCCTTGGTGTGTCCGGCACGACGACCAGCTGAACTTCTGCTGGTCCAAGGACGTCCAGCACCTCGACATGGTGTTGAACCTCTGCAACGGCACCACCACCGGTGAGCCGAAGATCTTCGGCCTCGAGGACGGCCCCGAGGTCATCACCCTGGGGGCGGCCGAGTCGTTGGAGCGGGCTCTCGCCGAGTTCCGGGCCATGGCCGGACTCACCACGCCGACCAAGCAGCCCATCCCCGTGCCCATGACCACGCAGCACGCCTCGTGGTGCGTGGACCACGACAAGCTGGGCGACTTCTGCTGGTCCCAGCCGATTGAGGCCGCTGGCCTCGAACTGTATCTCGCGAACTCCGACCAGCACATCCAAGTGGTCGGCCTCAACGACCCGTCCATGCCAGACGTGCTTGGCATGGAGGACGTCGTTGCTCTGACGGAGGCGCTGCGACGCTTCCAGGACCTGGCAGTGGCCGAGGACACCCCGTCGATGTGCTCACGGTTCACGTGGTGCGCGCTCGTCGGCGATCCAGACCATGACGACGAGTGCGCCTCGCTGGTGCATCAAGCCAGAGACCTGGCAGGGGAGCTGTGGTCGGTGTACCTGCAGTGCTCGGCCCAGAGGGACGTGGTCCAGCTGTGCATCGATGGGCGGGTCCGTGGGGTGCCGATGTCGGGTCGTATCCCCGCAACGGATGCGTTGGCGGTGGTGAGTACTTTCCACAACGCCCGTGAGTCGATGCTGGGTCTATGGGCGACGGTGGAGAGCGTTAGGGGCTACGACGCGGTCAAAGGGCTCCTCACCACCGCTGTTGAGGCACCACGGACAGGGTCTGGCCCACAGAATGTGGGGAGTCAGTTGTGAGCCGACAACAGGTCGCCGGAATGAGTACCGTGGGGCTGCCAGCCTTGGACGGCTGGTACACGTTCAGAGAGGTCGGGCACCGATCCGGGACCACACGTTCAGCTGTGTGGCATGCCCACCGAGCAGGCCGGCTGGAGTCCCGCAGGGACCCCGAGAGTGGATGGGTGGTGTCTGTGAGCAGCGCCAACGTGTTCACCCGGGAGGCGTCCGCTAGGAGAGTGCGGGTGGCTGCACGACGTGAGGCAGCGAAGTTGTCCGTCTCGCCGAAGCGGACCTGGAATGCCGACCCGTTGCTGCAGGCGGTAGATCTGCGGGGTGGTCCCACAGCATGCGGTGCCAGGCAGGGAACTGCGGCTGAAGAAGCGTTGCGACTCGCCCGGCTCTACGGCCGGGTGACACCGGAAGCCGGTGAACAGTTAGCGGTCGGGCTACTGGGGGTGCATCCGATGGAGTTGTGGGGCGACACCGTCTTGGTGTGATCAGTGGCGCGATGCCAATCAGGACAGCCTGGGACTTTGGGTCCCGGGCTGTCCTGTTAGGTAGAGATAGGCGCGGGCACCGGATCAGCGCCGGAACTGAGGTGAGGGCATGGCAGCGCGTGTGAGAGTCAAGTGGCAGGACCAGGAATTCATCCTGGACAAGGAAGTGGCGAATGCTATCGATCAGATCATCGAGGCCGCCGCGGGCAGTTCCGGGACCGCACAAAGCCGGATCAGCGTGGCCGTGGCGACGGTTGAGACCAGTGCTCAGGGCAGCGTGGAGAGGAGTCCTGATGTAGGCCATCAGCCTTGGCTTCTGCGCATCACCGAGGTTTCCGAACGAATCGGGATCTCCGTCGAGACGCTCCGCTACTGGCGCAAGCACCAGAAGGGGCCGAAGGCGGCGCGTGTCGGCAACCACCTCATCTACCGAGCCGCCGACGTCGAGACGTGGGTCAACGCCCAGTTCGACGCTCTCTAAGAGCGTCTGACCTCGCGTCTCTGCCTTGGCTCAGCGCTATCGCCTCGTTGGCTGGCAGCGCATCCTGCACCCACGGGGCTCGATCCCGGATGCGCTGCAACGCCGCGGAGCGGGCCTTGATGAGCTGGAGTTCACGATCGTTCTGCACAGAGGCGGCCTTCTGAACCGCCACGACATGACGGTGCGCAGCCAACAGCACCAGCGCGGCAAGGTCTGTCGCGGGCAACTCGAACGCAACCAGGGCCGCCTGCCTGTCTCTGACCAACACCGCAGCCTCGACCCCGTCGAGAACATCCTCACGACTCATCTGAACCGTTCTGGTGCCCGAGTCATTCTCTCCGGCACGAGGTTCGCGACCACTCATCACACATCCCCACCAGCACCAACCAGCGCTTCCAAGCCAGCACGAGCCGCAGCCAATTCGCCGGGGACCTCCGCCAGGCGAGCACGCCTCCGCGCAACGGGTTCGGTCATGCCCTCGAAGTGGGGGTCGCTGGCGATCTTGTCTTCCCACTCCTCGATCTCCCGGGGCAACGTGTCTTGCAACTCCTCGAGTTCGCGCACCGTCTTGCGCATACGCTCGATCGACTCGAGGTAGGCAACTGTCGGCACCAACGCGTCCGGACCCACCACACAGGCCGGGTACTCGACTTGGCTGCCTCCCCACAAGGAGGTCCGGTGCTGGCGCTCCCACTCCCGCGGATCCCGACCTGCGACCATCTCCCGCAAGATCGTGATCTTGTCCTCGAGGACTCTGATCCCCGTCTTCATCAGGTGGCTTTTCGGTGTGGCGGGCACCTGCACCTCCCCGACATAGAGCACAGTGGAACTACGCGCCGACATGACGGCCCAGTGCTTCTCGTACTCTGAAACGAACGGGCCCTCGTGCTTCTCCAACTGAGCCAGCAGCCGCTCCGTTTTGCGCTCATGCTCCTCGAGCTCCTTGCGGGCATCGGCAAGAGGAGCCTCCAACGCCGCAGCCTCAGCCGCCAGGTACCGGGACTCAACCGCGGTGACCTTCGGTCGAGCCGCATCCAACGCACGCTCTGCGGCACGAGCGGTGGACCGGAGCGTGGTCAGACGACTTTCGATCGCCTCAGCCGATATCGGATCCGCCAGGATCCGTTCCCCTGCACTCTGCTCTAGCTCCGCCAGCTCGTCGTGAGCCGCGGTGATCCTGCCCTTCCACTCCTCGACAGTGGTACGGGCTTCCAGCACTGCGGCACGGGCCTGCTCGACGTTAGTGGGAGCAATCGTGGTGGTGCTCATCGGTGGTGTCTCCGTTCACTCGTTCGTGGTGAGGATCTGAGCGCCCAAGCGCTGCTCAAGAAGGTGTTGCCCGAGAAGGGCTAGAAACGCCGGCTCGTGGATGGTGCCGTCGCTTGTGACAGGAAGGTTGGACAGCAGTTCGTCCAGCCGAACGGGATCCAGAAGAACCCCACCGATTGCCTCCTGCTCGGCGGCAAGCACATGTGCTCTGTGCTCGCGCTCATAGGCCGCCGTCGCCGTCTCAGACAGCGCGATCTCGGTCTCCAGCCTGGATACCTTCACCGCGCCCTCCAGCAGTCGGACGTACTCCCCGCGCTTCACCCGCACGAATCCGGGCTTGGACTGCCAAGGCCACCGGAACCCGTCACGGGACCACTTGTACTTGGTCATCACGTCACCGCCCGTTCCCACCGGCGAATCGACGTGCCTTCTCCCGCATCGCAGCCTCCTGCAAGGTCGGAGAACCGACCTTGTGCATGGCCGTCGACAAGCAGGCGTCCTCGAACGACACGAACCGACCAGAGGCCAGGCCCTCATGGGCCTCCTTCGCGTGAGCCTCACTCAGCCCGACCTCGACGAAGTCCGTCTCAGCCGGCTGTCGAGGCGGCAGCTGACGACCGAAGGGGTTCGTCGCGGACTCCTTCATCTGGACCCGTCCCCACGGGGTGCGAGTTGCTTCCCCTCGGATGACTGCGTCGTCCTCCCAGGCCCGCGCAGCCTTGGCGATCTGGGATTCCTGAACCGGGCTGATCGTCTGACCGTTGGCCATCGCCAACGCCGTGGCCACGTCGGCGAACCCGAAGTACTGGCCCGACCGCATCATCGCCACCGCGCGGCTGGACTGTTGCTTGTCGAACCCGGCGGCTTCGAAGGCCTCCTGCATTCGCGGATCCGTGGGGGCCAGTCCTAAGGCCTCATCGATCTTGCGCCACGGACTTGGGTGATGGCTCACTGGTGTCTCCTCCGGTCGAGCTCTCTGGCCACCGACACCTCATCGACGACCCACCCCCGCCCCACGAGGTGACCGACCAGCCGACCCGATGCGATCAGGTTCGTCACCTGCCGCGAGGTCTTCAACCCGAGCTGGTCGGCCACCTGCCGGGTTGTCAGTCCCGGCGGGAAGGAGGACGCCCCTGACTCTGCATCTTCGACTCGTCGCGGAACTTCCGCGTTTCTGCGTGCGGAAGTCGCCGGCAAGGTCTGATCCCGGAACAACTGCGCCGCAGCCCTGATCTCCTCGACAGCGCGGAGTACCTCACGCCCCACGATCTCCGGCCCGGGCGCCAACACCAGGTTCCGCCCCTGCGCCTCAAGCACCCGCAACGATTCAGCGTGGTCCCGTACCCACAGATACGCCACGGCCGGCGGCACCCTGGCCGACAACAGCACGGGTGGGTCACTCGCCACCGCGCCACCCCCGTACTCGCAAAGTCGAAGTAGATCTGTCACCAGCCAGGTGACAGGTCGTCGGCGGCATCCTCATTGAAAGCCACGCCTGAACGTGAGCGCAGGTGATGAACGGGCGAGACGTCATCGCTCACCGCCGACTAGACCACTCGCCGTCGCGGGGAGAGCCAAAGACCGCGCCGCACACATGCGGTACATGCGCTTGTCGAAGTCGAACCTCGCCAACCAACCACTGCACCGCGCTGGCAGCACCGCTGCCACTAACGGGCCAGGCCGCCGCCGCGGCGTCAGACAACCGATCCTCTCCAACCCTGCCGTCCACGGACTGACTACGCTGCTGGCGTTCGTCGTCACTGTCGTGTCCTTGACGCTCGCAATCGCGCTCCGCTGAAGCGACGAGAATGCCGCAGAACACGATGCGCTGGGCAACCGCGACATCTGTGTGCTCACCACGCTGCCTCCAACTGCGGTGCCCGCTCTGCCGGCGTCAGGCCACCCCACACCCCAGCCCGCTCCCCAGCAGCCAACGCGTACGCCGCACACACCTCCAGCAGAGGACAGCCACGGCAGCCGGTGACCGCGGTGGCTTGGTCGTCCGGGTCTGTGGACCACCAGCTGGTCGGGGCCACCTCGCATGGCAACCGGTGGCATGTGCCCCGGATGCCGCCCTGCAAGCGGTCCCATTCGGCCCGGGCCCGGGCCGGCGGCACCCACGATGGGCCCGGCGTCACCACGTCCTCACCCCGGGTGTGAGTCGGGGGTGGTGTCTACGCTCTCCGGCAGTTCGCCCACTCGACCCGAAGGAGCAACCAATGCCCACCTCGCCCGACCAGTACCTCATCGCGATCATCAAGAAGGCCGATGCCACCGACCGCACAGGCGTCGACGCGATGGGAGTCAACGCCGACATCCGGGTTGATCGGGCCGTGAGCAACGGTCTCATCGATGAACTAGTGTCCTGCGCCTGAGATCCGCGAAAGATATTTTGCGAGGCTGTTGAGG
>CAYNFY010000027.1:0-44406 GCA_964396585.1 uncultured Nocardioides sp. | reverse complement strand
GCCTCCAGCCGGCCCTGGGAGATCTCCGGTTGGTAGGGCGTGTAGGCGGTGTACGAGGCGGGGTCCTCGCGAATGTTGCGTCGAACCACCGGCGGCGTGACGGTGCCGTGATAGCCCTGACCGATCATCGACTCGGCCGGACGGTTGGTCGCCGCCAGCTCGCGCAGCTCACGGGCAGTGGTCACCTCATCGGCGGGCTCGGGCAGGGCCAGCGGTCCCGACATCCGGATCGCCTCCGGCACCGCCGCGTCCATCAGCGCCTCCAGGCTGGGCTGCCCGATCTCCTTGAGCATCACCGCCAGGTCCGCCTCGCGCGGGCCGATGTGGCGCGACACGAAGTCGGCGGTGCGGTGGGTGCTAGGGCTGGACTGATCACTCATGGCAGGCTCCTGGAGGGTCGACAACAGGTCGCCTCCCCCTCTGTCGTCACCTCGGTTGTCCCGAGGCGGCTCCACAGTCGCCTATCCGCACGGTCCGGGCGCCTGAGAGGTTCCGGGGAGGAATTGCCCCTTCGGCGCTTCGTTCGGTCGGACCGCTCACCCGGTGAGGAGAAGCAGTACGGCCACGAAGACTCTCCCGTGCGGGATCGTCAGCGTGGCCGACTGTATCAGTTGCGGGGTCAGGGCCCCGCCGTCACGCGATCACCCGGACTGGCGTGCGGCGCGCCTGGCGGCCAACTCGTCCGGCAGGGCCGGTTCGGGCACTCCGGCGCGTTCACTGGGCAGTTCGGAGAGAGTCCCCTCGATCTCGCGCCAGACCCCACCGATGGCGATACCGAAGACGCCCTGTCCCCCCTGCAGCAGGTCGATGACCTCGTCGTTGCTGGTGCACTCGTACACCGACGCCCCGTCGCTCATCAGGGTGATCCTGGTCAGGTTGTCGGTACCACGCTCGAGCAGATGGGCCACCGCGCTGCGGATCTGCTGGAGCGAGACCCCGGCGTCGAGCAGCCGCTTGACGACCTTGAGCAGCAGGATGTCGCGGAAGGAGTACAGCCGCTGAGATCCAGAGCCGGTGGCGCCCCGAACCGTCGGCTCGACCAGCCCGGTACGGGCCCAGTAGTCGAGCTGGCGGTAGGTGATGCCCGCGGCGCTGCAGGCGGTGGGGCCGCGGAAGCCGGCGTCACTGGGCACCGGGGACACAGAGTCGGCGTCGAACAGAAGTCCCTGCTCATCGGCCGTGGCGGCCGCCTCGGCGGAACCGACGTCGACCCGATCGTCGTTCTCGTTCATGCCCACGATGGGGACCTCCAACAAGTCTTCTACTCTGCTTCGCGTAACCCTTGCTAGGGGAAGCCGCTGGGACACGGGGAAGTGTGATCACAACAGTGGAGTTACAACAGAGACAGTTCAAGGTAAGCCCCACGATGAGAGCGGTCAAACATCTGAGGGCGTGTCGGACCCTTGAGATATGGCGTCACGGCGTACCTGAGCGTGAACCCCGGTCACCCGTTCCTAGCTCAACCCGACGGCGCGTCGAAGTCGTCGGGGCTGACCTGGTCCAGGAACTCGCGGAACGCCTCCACCTCGTCCTCCTGTTCCTCGGGCACCGCAAGCCCGGCCTCCTCCAGCACCGCCTCGGCACACAGGATGCGGGTACCGGTGCGTAGCGCCAGGGCGATGGAATCGGAGGGTCGGGCGCTGACCTCGATGCCGTCCCCGATCACCAGTTCCGCGTGGAAGATGCCTTCCTTGACGCCCACGATGCGTACTTCCCGCAGCGGCTGGCCGGTGGCCTCCAAGACATCCTTGAACAAGTCGTGGGTCAGCGGGCGCGGTGGCACCACTCCCTGTTGGGCGAAGGCGATGGCGGTCGCCTCGACGGCGCCGATCCAGATCGGCAGATATCGGCCCCCCGCAGTCTCGCGCAGCAGCACGATCGGCTGATTGGTGGGCATCTCCACCCGGACTCCGACGACCTCTACCTCGCGCACCCTTCCAGCCTACCCACCGCAGCCGAGAATGTCGGAGCAGCACTCGCGTGAACGATCAGGAACGGTGCAGCCCGGCCTTCACCAAGGTGGCGTGCAATCGCACCGACAGCGCCGCGATCTCGGCCGCAGCCGCATCGGCCCGCCCTCTCGCCGACGCGTCGCGTCCCGCCTCCAGAGGCGCGACGACCTGACGCACCAGACCCACCTCCCGGTCCGCGGCCGCCTTGAAGGCACGTAGATGGCGTGGCTGCAGACCGAAGGCGGCAAGTTCCGCGGCGGTGCTGGCTACCAGCAGGGCATCGGCATCGAAGTGACCGGTGCCGGGCTGGGCCCGGACCAGCCCGTACTCCTCGAGCTCGTCCAGAGTCTCCGCGCTCACCTCAGCCAGCTTGAGCAGCTCACGGCGCGAGACCCGGAGGTCGCTGCGTTCGCGGAACGATCCGGCTCCGGGCAGGCCGTCCGCGGCCAGCGCGACGCGCGGCACCGACAGTGCGTTGTCGGCCCCCTCGATGGCCGGTGGTTCGAGTCCGGCATCGAGCGCGTCGACGTGTTCCCGGATCACCTTCAAAGGCAGGTAGTGGTCGCGTTGCAAGCGCAGCACATAGCGCAGCCGCTCGACATCCTCGGGTGAGAACTTGCGATACCCGGTGGGGGTGCGCTCGGGCTTGATCAGGCCCTCCGCCTCCAGGTACCGGATCTTGGGGATCGTGATGCCGGGGTGTTCCTCGCGCAGCAACGCCAGCACCTGCCCGATGTTCATCCGCGGAGCGGACGAGGACGGCTCGGCGCGAGCCGAGGCCTTCATGCTCACCCCTCGTGGCCGGAGAAGAAGACCAGTCGGTACTTACCGATCTGGACCTCGTCACCGTCGCGCAGCACCACCGAGTCGATGCGGTCCCGGTTGACGTAGGTGCCGTTGAGGCTTCCCACGTCGGTCACCCGGAAGGTGCTCACCTCACGCTTGAACTCCGCATGCCGGCGCGACACCGTGACGTCGTCGAGGAAGATCTCCGAGTCGGGGTGCCGCCCGGCGCTCACGAGCTCGGAGCTGAGCAGGAAGCGGCTCCCCGCACCCGGGCCACGTTGGACCACCAGCAAGGCGTTGCCGAGGTGTAGGCCATCCACGGCCTCGGCCTCGACGGGGTTGAGCTGACGCTCGGCCTTCTCGGGCCGCTCCGGGACATTGATCGACATCGTCGCGGTGGTCTCACCCGGGGACTCATGGGTCACCAACGGAGTGCCGCACTGCGAGCAGAAGCGGGCCTCGTCGGGATTCTGCTTGCCGCAGGCGGTGCAGAAGGGCATGAGAGCCTCCTTGGCTTGACGAACGTTCCACCCTCATCCTGAGGTGGAGGTTGATGCTGACTTGAAACCTATCAGTCCGGTTCACCCTGACAACCGCATCGGTGGGATCCGGGTCCTACCGTACGAAACCGCCTCAGCCCTGCAGGCCTGCCTCATAGCCGGAAGCGTCCAACAACGCGTCGATCGCGGCGGGGTCAGCGGGGCGAACCTCGAAGAGCCACCCACCGCCGTACGGGTCGGTGTTGACCAGCTCGGGGGTGGCATCCAGGGACTCGTTGCGAGCGACCACCTCGCCGCTCACCGGGGCGTACAAGTCGCTGACCGACTTGGTCGATTCGAGCTCACCGCAGCTCTCGCCCGCGGTCACCGAGTCACCCAGCTCCGGCAGCGAGACGTACACGATGTCACCCAGGGCGTCCTGAGCGAATTCGGTGATGCCGACCCGCACCGCGCCCTCGGTGTCCCCGGGCGTGCGCACCCACTCGTGCTCACTGGTGTACTTCAGGTCCTGGGGGTACATGGGTCTCCTCGGTGATCCGACTGAACTGCTGGACACGAGCCTACTGGGCACCGCTCGGGTTCGCGTAGCGAGGATCGGTGCCCTTGTTGATACTTCGAATCTCGACCTGCTCCAGCTCGGTCACGTCGACCTCGGCATGGTCATGTTCCTCGAACTGCTCGCGCGGACCGTCAGGAAAGTCCATCGCGTTCTTGAGCACGGTCGGGTCGCCGATGGCCTTGATGGTGAACGGGGCCCGTAACAGAGTGCCGTCGATCCGGATGCCCTCGTCGGTGGCCGAGAACGAACTCTGGGCCACCACCCGGACCTTGTCGTTGAACTCGATCCCCTCGGCCTGTGCGGTACGCAGTTCCTGAACGGTGTCCAGCAGCGTGGTCAACGAGATGGGACGATCACCCTGACTGACGTTGACCCGGATCCCCGGCCCCTGGATCGGCACCCGTCCGGCCAGCACGTTCAACGTTCGCAGCTTCTCCTCGGCCTCATCGACGGCCGCCTGCCGCGCGCTGGTGTCCCCCTGGAGCTTCCGCTTGGTCTCCTCGAGCCGGGAAATCTCGCCGCGGGCCCGGTCGGCCGCTCCGGTCAGGGCATCGAAGATGTCGATCAGGTCCTCTTCGCGCTTGCCCGCATAGGAGTTGTTCGCGTTGTTGACGCGTACCTCGGTGACCGCCGCGAAGCCGACCACGGCCAGCAGGATGGCCACGATCACCTGGCCTCTGCCGGGGGCCTTGCGCAGGGCCTCGAACAACCGGCGACGCCCGCTGGGCTCATCCGCCTCGGGCCGGGCGCCGGACTCGGGCGCGGACTGCGGCTCGAACTCGGGCTCAGGCATGGAACAGGTGCCGACGGATCGCCGCCACGTTCGAGAAGATCCGGATGCCGAGTACCACCACGACCGCCGTGGACAGCTGACTCACCCCGAGCTGGTCGCCCAGATAGACGATCGCCGCGGCGATCACCACGTTGCTGAGGAACGAGATCACGAAGACCTTGTCGTCGAAGATGCCGTCGAGGAACGCCCGCAGACCGCCGAAGGCGGCATCCAGCGCGGCCACCACGGCGATCGGCAGATAGGGCTCCAGCCCGGCCGGGACCTCGGGGGTGAAGACGAGACCGGCGACGATCCCCAGCAGCAACCCCAGCGCCGCGATCATGGCGTGCTCCTCTCGTTCTTCGCATTCTTCTTGCTGCCCGGCCCTGTACCCACCGATAGGGGCGTGGCAAACCGAAGAGTACGCAGTTGTCCACCGGGCAACAGAAGATTGTCATCCTGGACCAAGTGGAGCGTGAAACCGTACTGCTTGCTGA
The DNA here is from genome assembly GCA_964396585.1 of uncultured Nocardioides sp. GTDB lineage: Bacteria > Actinomycetota > Actinomycetes > Propionibacteriales > Nocardioidaceae > Nocardioides. The sequence continues at coordinate 39,340 of CAYNFY010000027.1, read as the reverse complement.
GCTCCACCACGACCTCACCCTGCACCGTGTTCGCCCAGTCCGCCTCGAGTGTGCGGGCGTCACCGATAGCGGAGATCCGGTACGGCGGCTGCAAGGGACTCCGATTCACCAGGATCGCGCTACCCGAGTTCCGGATCGCCGAGATCGCGGTCAGCCGGTGCCCGTTGATCGAGATCGCCTCGGCTCCCACGCTCCACAACCCGTCCACCGCCAGGGCCAGGTCGGTGTCCCGCAGCGAATTGTCATCGACGTCGCTGTCGTCGAGTTCGATCACGATGCCGGGCCCACGCACCGCACCGAACCCACTGCTGGCCTGGGTGCTGACGATCTCACTGTGCAGCTGACGTTCCCGGCCGCCCTGCTCGTTGTGCAGCGTGGCCAGGGCCGCATTGGCCTCGCGCAGGGCACCCGCCTGTTTCTGCTGATCGGCGAGCCGATCCTTCTCGGTGTTGATCCGGCTGATCAGGGTGCTCCGGCCCAGGGCCGCCACATCGGAGTTGCGACTGGTGTGGATGGCGGCGGCCGAGCCGAGCAGTCCGATCATCAAGACCGCGCCCAGCACGAGCGCTCGTCCCTGGCCGGCACTGCGCGGTCGCCCGGTTCGCCGGCGTCGCTCCGCGACATGGCGATAGTCCTCATCCAGAGTCTCCTGGGTGAGCCGGGTCAGCAGCGGGGTCGTGACATGGGGAGGCAGCGGCCGGTCGGGGACCGAGCCGTGTCGGGGACGCGCCGCTTTCGGTTCAGTCATGTCCGGAACTCTTCGTCGCTCGCGGAGCGATCCGTCGGGTGGTGCGGAGCAGCACCGCGACCTGCCAGGCGTACAGGATCCCGGCCCACCAGTACAACGCGACGCCCCAGCCCGCGAACTCCCAACCGAAGACTCTGGCCAGCATCGGGCCGGCCCCCTCCCCGTCTCCCAGGAACAGCAGCGGGAAGGCGTACAGCAGGTTGAAGGTGGCGGCCTTGCCCAAGAAGTGCACCGGCAGCGCGCTGAAGCCGCGGGTACGCAATAGCGGGACCAGGATCCACAGCAGCACATCGCGCAGCGGCAGCGCCAGGGCGATCCACCAGGGCACGATGTCGCGGATCGCCAGGGCGACGACCACGGCCAGGATGTAGACCCGGTCCGCGATCGGGTCCAGCAGAGCACCCAGCACCGAGCGCTGGTTCAGCCTGCGAGCCAGGTGACCGTCGAGCCAGTCGGTGAACCCCGAGACCATCAGCACCAGCAGGGCCAGGCCGTCGGACTCGGGCCCCAGCACCAGCCACAGGAAGAGCGGCACGAGGGCCAGTCGCAGCACGCTGAGCAGGTTCGGAACGGTCCACACGGTGCGGCTGCGTGGCGCTTCGACGGTCACGTTGCTCCTGTCAGCAGGATCGGGTCAGCGGATCGGGGCAGATCGGGGCTCGCACCAGCCTAACCGCCGGCGCCGTCGATGCGCCTGTGGGCCACGCCAGTTCCGCCCGTGATCGGTGACGGTGCTCGACGGCGGTGGGTCTTCTGGGCCAGGATCCGGCTCATCCGACTTCGTCGTGGTGGGCCGCATCGCGAATCACACCGACCAGCTCTTCGAGCACGTCCTCCAGGGTGACCACGCCCAGCACCCGGCCATTCGGGTCGACCACTCGGGCCATGTGGGTACCGCGACGTTGCAGGGTTTCGAGTGCCTCGTGCAGGAGCAGCTGCGGTCCGACATTGGCGAAGGGACGGATCCACTTGTCGGAGATCTGCCGGTCGCGCTTCTCGTCGTCGGACTCCAGCACGTCCTTGATATGAAGGAAGCCGATCAGGTCGTCGTCGGGGTTGACCACCGGGAACCGGCTGAATCCGGTCGCGGCGCAGCGTGCCTCCACCTCGGCGACGGTAGCCCCGCGCGGCACCGTGGTGAGTTCGTCGCGGGGCAACAGAACCGAGTCGACCCGCTTCTCCGTGAACCCCAACGCGCCGGCCAGCCGGTCGTACTCGCTGGCCTCGATCATCCCCTCCCCCCGGGACTCCTCGACCAGCGCCGCGACCTGCTCGCGGGTGAAGGCCGAGACCACCTCGTCCCTCGGTTCCACCCGAAGCAGGCGCAGGCAGGCGTTGGCCATCGCGTTGAGGACCACGATCAACGGCTTCAGTACCTGGACCAGCAGCACCATCGGCGGGCCCAACAGCAGCGCGGCGCGCTCCGGACCGGCCAGGGCCAGGTTCTTGGGCACCATCTCGCCCAAGACCACGTGCAGGTAGACCACCAGCGACATCGCCACCACGAACGAGACCGGGTGCAGCGCCTGATCGGGCACCCGCAATGCACCGAAGAGCGGCTCCAGAAGGTGGGCGATCGCCGGTTCCCCGACGGCTCCCAGGCCCAGGGAACAGATGGTGATCCCCAGCTGGGCGCCGGCCATCACCAACGAGACATTCTCCATGGCCCAGAGGGTGGTGCGGGCCACCCGGGACCCGGCCCGGGCCCGTGGTTCTATCTGACTGCGTCGCGCGCTGATGAGTGCGAACTCGGCTCCCACGAAGAAGGCGTTGAGCCCGAGCAGCACCAACGCGAGGACCAGACCGCCCCACTCACCCATGGTGCTCACCGGCCTCGCTGCGGGCCATCCCGATCCGGTCGATGCGCAGTCCGTCCATCCGCTCGACCGTGAGCATCACGTGCTGCTGCCGCACCCGATCGGGATCCGTCCGGTCCGCCACCACCAGTTCGACTCGGTCCCCCAGGACCGGGATCCGGCCGAGCAACTGCATCACTAGACCACCGAGCGTGTCGTAGTCGTCGTGTTCGGGGATCTCCACACCGGTCGCCGACTCGACCTCGTCGGGCCGCAACAGTCCCGACAACACCCACGAGCCGTCCGGACGCCGACGGGCCCGGGCGCCGAGCCGATCATGCTCGTCCGCGATGTCACCGACGATCTCTTCGACCACGTCCTCCAATGTGACCACTCCGGCATAGCCGCCGTATTCGTCGAGGACCACCGCCATCTGGAAGCCGTCGTGACGCAGCAGCGCCAGGAGCGGGTCCAGGCGCAGCGAATCGGGCACCACCACGGGCTTGTTCATCAGCCGCTTGACCCGCACCGTGGGTCGCTCGTGCACCGGCAGGCCCACCACGTGCTTGACGTGCACGGTGCCGACGACCGTCTCATCCTCACCCAGCACCGGGAACCGGGAATGCCCGGTCTGCCGGGCCAGATCCACCACGGACTGCGCCCGATCGGACTCCTCGACCGTATGCGTGCGCACCCGGGGGGTCATGATCTCTCCCGCGGTCCGGGTGCCGAAGAGAACCGAGCGCCCCATCAGTTCCGCGGTGTCGGCATCGAGAGTGCCCTGCACGGCCGAGCGAGCCACCAGCGAGGCGAGCTCATTCGAGGTGCGCGCCGAACTCAGTTCCTCCTGCGGTTCGACCCCCATCCGCCGGATCAGCGCGTTGGCCGAACCGTTGAGCAACCGGATCGGGCCGCCCATCACGAAGGTGAACCCCCGCTGGAAGCCGAAGGTGGCCTTGGCGGTCTGCAACGGTTTGGCGATGGCCAGGTTCTTGGGGACCAGCTCGCCGAAGATCATGGTCAACGCCGTACCCAGGGTCATGCCCAGAGCCACCGAGATCGCCGGTACGGCCCCCGAGGCCACCCCCACGCTCTGTAGTGGCCCCCGGACCAGGGTGGCGATGGCCGGTTCGGCGAGGAACCCGATGGCCAGGTTCGTGATCGTGATCCCCACCTGGGCTCCGGAGAGCTGGGTGGACAGGTTCCGCAGTCCCTGCGCGACGCCCGCGGCCCGCTTGTCACCTGCCTGGGCGGCCCGTTCGACGCTGCTGCGGTCGACGGTGATCAGGGCGAACTCTGCGGCCACGAACAGACCACAGGCCGCGACCAGCACCAGGGCGACCCCGAGCAGGATCCACGGTGTCATCGCGGCGCTCCGCCGGCACGATCGGGGGACAACGACTGGCGACTAGGAGAGCCGTCCATGGGGACGATGGATTCCTTCTGGTGGAGGTCGTGGTCAGCAGAGTGTAGGGCAGATCCCCCAGCCGACCACCGATCGCCTGGAAGTCACCCCTTGCGGTGGTGGGCCAGCAGTCGTGCGGCCAACTCGGGACCGGCGCTCACCAGTCCGGCGGGCCGCAGCACGGCCGCATCGAGACCCGCCGTCAGCAGGATCAACCCGACCCGCTGTCTGATCGGCGGCAGCAACCCCAGATCCAGGGTCTCCAGTACCGCGTCCTCATCCACGAGGTCCACGTTCTCCGCATACATGTCGGCGACCCAGCGCGCCTCGTGCGGGATCCGGACCCGTACCGTCTCGGTGCGACGCTGCGCGATCAGCGCCTCCCCCAGGTCGGCCGGCAGTTCATAGCGCTCGTCCAGCACGGTGGCCTCGGCCACGTTCCCCAGCAGGAAGGTGCGCAGCGCGCCGTCCCGTTCCATGGCGCCGGCATCCACTTCCCAGCCTCGCCGCGTCTGCTCCAGCTTGTAGGGCGCGATCACTCGGGTGGAGGCTCCCGCCGACCACGCCCGCGAATAGGTGATCTCGACGAGTCGCCGCTCCGCGATCGCGAACCGCAGCCGGTCCAGGGTGCCGGTGGGTACCCGGCTGGGGAGCAACGAGGCGTCCTGATCGGTCCCGAAAACCGTGTCGGTGAGCACCTCGATCGCCTCGCGTAGGGCCACGTTCTCCGGCTCTACCTCGGCGAGGGCCTGAGCGGCCATCCAGATCAGCCCCAGTTCGGCGGCGTCCAGATACTCGGCTCCGAGCTCCTCGGAGGGGCGTTCGTCGATGATCCGCACCCGAACCGCCACGTTCGGATCCACCTCGTCGTCATCGGCGCCTCGGAACTCCAAGACCGCGGGGCGGGACAGGCCCAGCAGGGTCTGCACGTCGGCGGTGAAGAAGGCCAGCAGATCTTCGCGCAGTTCGTTGACCTTGGCGCCGACCTGGCCGGCCAGCTCGTCGAGACTCATCCCCTCAGGGTGGGTCTCCAGTGCCGCCAGCACCTGGGGAAGCCGGGCGAACCGCTCGACGTACCGGGGCGCGCTCATGACTCACCCGCCATCTCTGCCAGTTCGCTCAACAGCTCGTCGCGTACCCGTGCCGACCCGAGCACCGTCACTCGGGTGCCCAGCTCGTAGATCCGGCTGCGCAAGGCCCGGCGATTCGTGACCAGGTAATGCAGATCCACCTCACCCGCCGGCCGCACCTCGGTGCGCTGAGGGTCGCCCAACCAGCGCACCACGTCTGGGACGAAGGTCGCGGCGGTGCGCAGGTGAACCGCCTCGGGCGGGTCCACCTCCCAATGCAGAGGATGCAGGCTCCGGTGTCGGGGTTCACTGAGTACCCGGGCCGATCCGTTGGGCCCGGCCGTCACCTCTCCCATCCGGGAAAGCAGGAAGAACTTGGTCGACTCCGCGCCCTCCTCGAGACCACTGAGGTACAGCCGTCCGGCAGCGGCCTGGAGCGCACCCGGGTGCACCGTGCGCGGCTGACCCTTGTAGCGGAATCGGAGCAGCCGGTGCCCGGTGACGGCCGAGGTGACCGTGTCGAGGTGCTCGTCCACCCGCACCTGCACCGCGATGGGGTGCAACACGTCATCGCGTTCGGGTCCGGCCAGTCCGAGTCGCTCCACCAGGTCTTCTCGATTCGCCAGCACCGCGGCCCGGCGCAGGGCCTCCTGCTGCGCGGGATCCAGCAACAGCCGCAGCCGCGCGTCCACGGTGCGCATCACGAAGTGGGCCTCCAGTCCGGGACCCGCGACGTTCTCGATCTGCCAACCCATCTCGCGCAGGTACTTGAAGTCACGTGCCAACTGGCTGGCCGGGTCCTTGGCCTCGGGTCCGAACCCGGCGATCGCCACCAGCCGCTCGCTGCTCATCCCGATCCGACCGGCCTGCTTCAGCGCGACCGCCAGCCGGATCAAGCGCTCCATCGCGGAACGGTTCTTGTTCTCGCTCGCCACGGGCGTAGTATCCCCCGCCCCGTCTCTTCGTGCACGATCCCATCCACCGTCCCATCCACCGCCTCCGGGACACCGGCCACCCGATCCGGTTGCGACAGGTCCCGGCCAGCGGGTCTGCCCCTTCGCGCGCGAGGTGTCGCGTGTCACCTTTACCCTCATGAACTCCCCGACTGTTGAGGTCGCGCACGCGACCATGGCCGAGTTGTTCCTCGCGCGCGCAGAGGATGACACCACCGGGCTCCTCTTCGAGAACTCGACCTGGACCTGGCGTGAGGTGGTGGCCGAGGCGGCCGTCCGCTCAGCACTCCAGCAGGGGTTGAAACCCACCGATGAGCGCCCCTGGCACGTCGGTGTGCTGTTGGAGAACACCCCGGAATATCTGTTCCACATCGCCGGTGCGGCCCTCAGTGGTGCCACGATCGTGGGTATCAACCCGACCCGACGCGGGGCGGAACTTGCCCGTGACATCCGGAGTACCCACGTCGATGTGATCTTCGTCGACGCCGCCTACGCCGACCTCCTGGACGGGCTCGATACCGGCGCCCGTCGGATTATCCGTACCGACTCGCCCGAATACGCCGCGATGGTGGCGGGCCAGGCCGGCGCGACCCCGGTCGCCACCGCCCAGGCTCTGGATCCCAAGAACACCATCGTGCTGTTGTTCACCTCCGGATCCACCGGCGCGCCCAAGGCGGTCATCTGCTCCACCGGCCGCTGGGCCTTCGTCTGCCAGGTGAATCCGATCGCGTTCACCTCAGACGACGTCGCCTACAACGCCATGCCCCTGTTCCACGGCAACGCCTTGATGGCCGCGTGGGGACCATGCATCCACTCGGGTGCTGCCTTCGCCATGCGTCGCAGGTTCTCCGCCTCCGGCTTCTTGGGGGACGTGAAGCGGTTCGGCGTCACCTTCTTCAACTATGTGGGCCGTTCGCTCGCCTACGTGCTCGCCCAACCGGAGCTGCCGGGCGAGAGTGACAATCGGCTGCGCTTCGGCTTCGGAACCGAGGCCTCGACGCGGGACCGGGCCGAGTTCCTGCGCAGGTTCGGGGCTCCGCTCTTCGAGTCCTACGGCTCCTCCGAGGGTGCCTGCTACCTGATCAGCGACGAGAACACCCCCGATGGTGCCCTCGGCCTGCCCCAGGCCGGACACTTCCCGGTGCTTCTCAATGAGGACGGTCAGGAATGCGCGATCGCCGAATACGACGCTGACGGGGTGTTGCTCAACTCGGCCGAGGCGATCGGAGAGATCGTCTCGCTGGGTGCGGCAGCCAAGTTCGAGGGCTATTACAACAACCCGGAGGCTTCCGCGGAGAAGCTGCGGGACGGCAACTTCTACACCGGCGACCTGGCCTACAAGGACGAAGACGGCTACTACTGGTTCGCCGGACGGACCGCGGACTGGCTTCGGGTCGACTCCGAGAACTTCGCGGCCGCCCCGATCGAACGGATCCTGGCCCGCTATCCCGGGGTGGCCGTAGCCGCTGTCTATCCGATCCCCGACCCCCAGACCGGTGACCAGGTGATGGCCACTCTGCAGATGTCGCAAGAGGGCACGTTCGATGTGACCGAGTTCGAGACCTTCCTGAGCGACCAGGCCGATCTCGGCACCAAGTGGGCCCCCACCCTGCTCCGGGTCACCCATGATCTACCCGTCACGGCTACCAACAAGGTGGACAAGCCCACCCTGAGGCGCTTGCTCTGGGACGGCCAGGACCCGGTCTACCAGCGGCAGCGGGACGGACAGTACCTACTGCTCGACACCGAGCGAGCTCAGGCGCTTCGCGACGAATTCGCCAAGTACGACCGTGCCCAACTGATCCGCTGATCCCCCGGTTCACCGCTGATGAGGCACTTGACTGCCTCATCAGCGGGAGATTCGGGAGTCAGCCGAGCCGGCCGTCTCGACGAAGTAGCGTTCAGTGTCGATCGCCGGGCGTACGTCTCCGTTCTTGCCGACCCAGCCGACCCCGGGCTCAAGGTGTCGTACTACTCGGGCTGGGGAGCCCACCACTACCGAGTGGTCGGCGATCGTGCCACGCACCACCGAACCGGCACCGACCACCACATTGCGACCGAGCACGGTACCGGGCATGAGCATCGCCCCGTGCCCGATCCAGGACCCGGACCCGATCCGCACCGGCTGATGAGTGCCGAACTGCCGACCGATGGGCATCTCCGGGTCCTGATAACCGTGACTGGCGTCGCTGACGAACACGGCCTGACCGAACCAGACGTCGTCACCGATCTCCACGTACTCGTGCGCGGTGATCGTGCTCCGCGCGCCCACGATGCAGCGATCACCGATCACCAGGTGCCGCCGGCTGATGGAGGTATCCCCGATCCCGTACCCGACACTCAGGGTGACCTGGCGTCCGATCAGGGTCTCGGCACCGATGTGGATCGCCTGCTCGTTGAGGATGGTCGCCTGGGGATACCCGATCAGGCTGCCGGGACCGAACGATCCGAATCGCCTCGCCCATCGAGTCTCCGGCGAGATCTCGCCGATGTGCTCGGCCAGGCGCCGCATCGAATGGAAGGGAGTGCTGAAGAGCCGCTGCAGGATGGCCACCGCCGCACTGTAGCGATCCTGACGGAGATTCACATCACTTCCATCCCGGTAGCGGGGTCCGACTCGGATCGGACGTGACCGCCGAGTCGTAGTCTGGACCTCATGAGTGTGAGCCAGGACACGCCCCGTCCGGGCGTCGGGTCGGCGGGTCCCTCGACCCGGGCGCGCTCCCGCGGCCGACGCCTCAGCGCGCCGTTGCGCAATGCGACCGACTGGGGCATCAACCACGCGCTCCCCCACGTGGCGATCAGGGCCGCCGCCCGAAGGGGCGATCTGCAGGCCAGGTTCATCCTGGCCAGCCGTGACGGCGGGGATGTGATCGCGGCGAGCGAGTCGATCCGGGACCGAGGCCGGTTGGTCCAGGGACGGATCGGGTGGACCACCACCGACCACGCCCTGGTCAGAGAGGTGTTGGCCCGGGCGGAGTTTCGCAGCGGGGTCCCGATCGGCTCCACCCCGGTACTCGCGGCACTGCTCAAGTGGTCCGCGCCGGATCGGATGCATCCGCTCTCCGCGCCTTCGCTGCTCGTCACCGAACCTCCCGATCACACCCGCTACCGGAGGCTGGTCACCAGTGTCTTCACGGGGCGCGCAGTGCGACGACTGCGGGAACGAACCGAGACGATCGCCGCACGGCTGCTCGATGAGTTGGCCGAGCGTGCTCGTACCGGAGAGCAGGTCGACCTGGTCGAGGGATACTGTGCCCGGCTCCCGGTCTCCGTCATCTCGGAGATCCTGGGCGTCCCGCCCAGCGACCAGAACCTGGTGCTCCAGATGGGGACCGCCGTCGCCAGCAGTCTGGACTTCGGTCTCGACTGGGCCGACCATCAGCGCGTCGAGCGCGGCCTGGCCCGATTCGACGGGTGGCTCACCCGACACCTCGACCGGCTGCGCCGCGATCCCGGAGAGAACCTGCTGAGTGAGCTGATCGCGGCTCGGGACGTGGACGGGGCGCTGTCGGAGGATGAGCTCAAGTCCACGGCCGGGTTGATTCTCGCCGCCGGCTTCGAGACCACCGTGAACCTGCTGTCCAACGGGATCCGGCTGCTGCACGACCATCCCGACCAGGTGGCCGCTGCCGCCGCCGACCCCACTCTGTGGGCCAACGCGGTGGAGGAAGTCCTGCGGCTGGACCCGCCGGTGTTGCTGACCGGCCGAATGACCCAAGCGCCCACCACTCTGGCCGGACAGTCGTTGCCGGCCGGTACCCACGTGACCACCATCCTGATGGCAGCCAACCGTGACCCGAACGTCTTCACCGATCCGCATCGCTTCGACATCACCCGCGAGAACGCCCGTGAACACCTGTCCTTCTCGGCCGGACGACACTTCTGTCTGGGCGCCTCGCTGGCCCGGATGGAGGGCGAAGTCGGGCTCCGCGCCTTCTATGATCGATTCGCCGACCTGCACCTGCTGCCCGGCGCGCACCGCCGCCATACCCGTATCCTGCGTGGTTGGGAACGGCTGCCGGCCCGCCTCAACGGACCGGCCTGAGCGATCAGAAGACCGCCGTTGGGACCTCGTCCGCCGGTACCAACCGAACCTGCGGGCGCTCCGGGACCTCATCGGCAAGGAACCAACGGAAAGCCAGGCTCCCTCGCTCCCGGCCCAGGGTGGTGATCGCGTTGGGGTGTGCCAGTTGATCTCGGGCGATCACCACGGTCACCGTTCCGTCGGAGTTCGGGACCACGGTGCTCATGTTCACCGAGGTGCGCCCGTCGGTCACCACATGCCCTGCCATGAACTGGTTCCAACTGATCACGTTCCAGAACCGACAGGTAGGAGCCCGGTGGGTGACCACCAATGCTTTATCAGCCGCCAGGTCGAAACTGCCGAAGGAATAACAGGCATCGCTAGCCGACCAGCCGAAGTTGAAGTCGGGAACCTGATAGGGCTCGGCGAACTCGTTGGCCACCTGAGCCGTGTTGTGCCCCAACGACAGCCGTTCGGAGTCGCTGCGTTCGCCTAGGGCGGTCGGCACGATCGCGGTCAGGGTGCGCAACCAACTCAACGTGCTGCGCAGCGCGGTCGCGGTCGCCGCGTCACTGCTGACCATCGGCTCGGGCGCCTCACGTGCCTCGATCTGCCAAGAGACTCGTCGCCCGGTCACCGGATCGGCCTGGTAGTCGCGGGTGAAGGCCACCGCGGCATCCTCGGCCAACTCGATGAAGGGACCCTTCCAGTCAGCCGGGCGTTGCGGTGCCAGCAGCAACCGGAAGTCGCCGTTCTCATCCATCTCTAGGTCGATGTCGTTGAGCACCCCGATCACCCGATCAGACCAGGCCCCGGGGGCTGGTTCGTTGTAGACCGTGAGCGAGAAGTAGACGCTGTCCCCGCGATTGCCGCTGATCAGGTAGGAGCGCTGCGGGTCGATCGGGGCATAGGAGTACCAGGCGTCGGTGTTGTCGCCGCCCCAGCGGCGGTCCCGGCGGAAGGGAGTCAGCGTCTCCACGAAGGCCGGGCGAGTGGGATCGGAGAACAGATAGGTGTCGAGTCCCACCCCGAGCGTGGTGGCCAGCATCCGATATCCGTCGGCGATCGCAGCCTCGCCACTGACCGCTCGGTCTCCGGCCAGGAAGGTCTGCTCCAACTCCCCCAACCCGGTCAGGAGTTCGTGCCACGCCTCGGCGCTCTGCCAGTTCTGAGATCCGTTGGGCTCTGAAGTCATGGAACGATTCCTTCCAATATCAATGCGGTGATGGACGACACCCACGGCTCGTCCAGGTCCTGACCGCTCGGAGTCAGCACCCCGAGCAGGACGCTGCCGCCGATCAGGGCCAGTAGGTGTTCGGCACGGATCCCCGGGCGCACCAGGCCGTGCTCGGCCGCCAGATCCAGTTGCCGTTGCAGGTGAGCCCGGTGGGTCCCCCACTTCTCCCCCATCAGTTCCTGATGCAAGTCCGGATGAGTCGGGAGTTCGACGAGCAGACCGGGAAGCGCCGCTCGCACCACGGGGTCGGAGAAGAGCGCCGCAGCGGTACCCACCACGTGTGCCACATCGAGCCGCAGGTCACCGGTGGACGTCTCGGGGATGTCGAGGACCTCGGGGAACGCCGCGGCATGCACCAGGTGGGTCTTGCTGGGCCACCGCCGATAGATCGCTGGTGGTGTAGTCCCGGCCTGTTCGGCCACTGCCGCTATCGACACCCCGGCCCACCCGCTCCGCAGCAGGAGTTCGCGGGTAGCCGCTAGAACTGCCCCATCGATCCGGGTATCTCGAGGTCGACCAGCAGATCCTCTGCCTGATTCCGTTGTGCTCATAACGTTATTGACTCTACTGTAATCCACATCACACGTCGAGAGCCGCCAACAGAGGCATCTAGAAGGAGTCGCTATGTCAGATGTGGTTCGGATCGATGACCTGGCTCGACCACGGTTCACTCCGGCAGTGGATGAGATGCACGCCCTGATGGCCACCATGGCCCCAGCGCTGCCACTCACCCAAACCGCACTGCACGAGGCCGCGACGCAGCAGACCGGGTTGGCTGACTTCGGGAACGACGACTACCGACCTCGCCTTCAGGTTCTGCTCGACGCACTTGCCGAAGCGCCGGGCACTACCGACTGGGGTCGGGTGGTCCTGCACACCCAACTCACCCAACACCTCAAGAACCGCCTCCAGTTACGGGCGCTGGTGAGCGAGCACCCTGAGATCCACGAAGAGGAACTCGCTCCGCCGGTGATCATTGCCGGACTCCCCCGCACCGGCACCACGCACCTGCACAATCTGCTGGCCAGTAGCGGACTGTTCCGGACACTTCCCTATTGGGAGAGCCTGGAGCCGTTCCCGCTCCCGGCCGAACGGGGCATCACGCCGGACCCACGTCGCGAGCGATGCGAAGGCGGCCTCGACTTCCTCGACCAGGCGATGCCGCTGTTCAAGCGGATGCATGAGATGACCACCGATCACGTGCACGAAGAGATCCAGTTGCTGGCCAACGACTTCTCCTCGATGCTCTTCGAGACGACCGCCCCCGTGCCGGGTTGGCGCGATGACTATCTGGCATCGGATCAGACCCCCCATTACCGTCATCTGCGGCTCCAGTTGCAGGCCTTGCAGTTCCTGGACGGCGGGAAGCGCTGGCTACTCAAGAGTCCCCAACACCTGGAGCAGTTGCCCGTGTTGGCCGTGGTCTTCCCCGAAGCCACGGTCGCGTTGACCCACCGGGATCCGGTAGCGGTGACCGTGTCGATGTCGACGATGGTCGCCTACAGCCGCCGGATGGCGTGTGACCAGGTGGACCCCGACGAAATCGGCAGGTACTGGAGCGATCGCTTGGAGACGATGCTGGGAACCTTGGTCACAGACCGGGACCACGTGCCCGACCTGGAGTGCTTCGACATCCGTTTCGATGATTTCATCGCCGACGAACTCGGTACCGCCACTCGGGTGATCCAACTCTCCGGTGAAGCGCTGACCGAACCCGCCCGGAACGCGATGATCGACTACCTGGAGACCCACGTGAAGGGGCGACACGGCACGATCGACTACCGAGCCGAGGACCTGGGGCTGGTACCCGACGACCTCAACCAACGGTTCGCCGGGTACCGGGAGCGCTTCCTGTCTCAGCGCAACGCGAGATAGGCCAAGAGCGCGATCAGCACGGCCAGCGCGATCCCACCGGCGATCGAGACCCAGATCCAGAATCGGTCGTCCTCCGGCTCCGGCTCCGGTTCGGGCGCAGCCAGTGGCGGCGGCGGTGGTGCCGGAGCGGCCACCGGTGCCGCGAGCGGGAGACGCATCAAGCCACCACAACGGACACAGATCTCGGCAGTGATCAGATTGAGCTCGGCACAGGTCGGGCAGGTGGCCGAACCCAATTGCTGTCGCCCCTCGGCCCCGGGCAGACGACGCAACGAGTCCCCCGTACCGCCGTCGGCAAGCAAGAGATCGGACGGTGTCCAGAACAGCGGAAAGTCGCACCTGACACAGAAGTCCGCGGACTGTCGGCGGTTCAGGGTGACCATCGCCGGTTGACCGCACTCGGGACACGCCACCTGACGGGTCGCCTCGAGGGTCGCGGCTTCCTCGTCCTCGGGCGGGCGGGGAGCCTCCTCCTCACCGGTCACGATGCTCACCAGTCCTCATCCTCCTCGGAGTCCCACAACTTCGCGGACCCCACATACAGTTCGGCACGTACATGCGCCGGCACCTCGTCGCGCACCATATCGACGAACGCCGCCGGTTCCAGCGGACCGGTCCCCGAGACCCACATCCGCACCCAGGCCGGATCCGCCGGCGACTCACCCGCCCGCCAGACACCGCCCCCTTCGGTGACCCGTGCCTCCTCGCCGCTGACCAGCTCCAGAAACGCTTGAAGTCCGGTGGTGGTGCCTCGCCAGACCAGGGTACGGGCCGCGCTGGCCACCAATCGCCGTTGCAGGCCCTCACCCATGGCGTCATCGATTGACTCCAGCCCGATCCAGGACCCGATCCAGCGCACCATCTCGGGAGAGGTGACGGTCAGGTCGACCAGAGCGTCGAGCTGGTCGGCGTTCTCGAGCAGACTCGAGCCCACCTGCTGGAAAATAGAGACGAACCGGACGAAGAAGTCGTCGCTGAGCATCTGCATCGGCAGCTGCCGCAGCATCCAGTCGTCGGGGCGTCGGACCACCGCGGGGCCGGGCAGATGGGTCAGATTGGCAGCCACCGGCACCAATTCGGTCGATGGGGGACTCATCGGGGTCCCCTCGGAGTTGTGGGCCGGCGGAGCGCAGCGGGGGAGGTGCAGAACTCCGAGGGGTGATTCATCGCACGACCACCTGATGCCGTCCGGAGAGGAACAGTGACTGCCGGTCGAGCCGAATGACCTCGGTCGCGGCACCCAGCCGGCGCCCGGTGCGCAGGTCGTACTCGAACAGCAGGGTCTCCTCCACCCGGTCCACGCCTTCGACCGACTCCAGCAACTGGGCGATGGTCGCCACGTTCAGGTCGGCGTCGAAGGGCCACCCGGTGCCGTCCGGACCACCGAACATCGGGTTGATGTAACGGTTCAAGGCCGACATGGCCCGCTGCTGCACCACCCCGGGCGGTCGACCCGGCGCGCCGCGCAGCAACGCCGCCACCGACACCCCCTGATAGAAGGGCGTGGTCACCTCGACGGCGGTACCGATCACCCGGTGCCGATCCAGGTGCCCGGAGACCACCTCCATCAGCTCATTGGAGATCGCGTAGTCGTCGAGTCGGTGCTCGTCCACGTCCCCACGGACCCGGGGCACGACCAGCAGCTGGACGGTTCCGTTACTGCGCCGCGCCGAGCGGCAGCGGGCCCTGGAGACCTCCGGGGAGGCCTCCAGCGTCAGCCGCTCGTAGTCGGTCGCGGTGACCGCACGCTGGCCGGTGCGCAGAGTCAGCGGACCACGCACCTTGGCCTCGGCCACGCTCTCGGCATCCACTCCGCCGGTTGCCGGGAAGAGATTCACCACCCCGCTCACGAACGGGACCGTGGAACGCATCAGGGTCAGGGTGCGGGCTCCGACGTTGCCGCGGGCACCGCCGCCGTGCCGGTACCCGGCGACCTCCACCAGCGCACCGTCCCGCGGCACGGCTCCGTGCTGGCGCACCGTTCCGTCGGGGTAGCGCACCCGCGGCCCGAAGTGGACCACGCCGCTGGTGGAGTCCCACACATAGTCCCGATCGCCGACGCCCGATCCGGCGAAATCCGCGACTTCGCGCCAGACCTGAATGTCGTCGCCGTCGACGACCCGGACGGCTTCCTCGCCGCGGCGCGGCAGGACCGGTGCCTTGGAGACCGCGAACCGTTGCCCGGGCTTGCCGTCACTACGTCCGATCTGCTCGCCGATGGCGTACTCGGCGTGCTCACCCTTGACCGTCCCGCCCAGTGCCGCGACCTCCAGTGCCCGCACCCGCGGCGACGCCTGATAGGTCGGTTGCCCGGGTATCGGGTTCAACAGCCTGGCCCGCAGCCAGTAGGCGGTGTCATTGCCCACGGCCAGCGGCACGTGCTCGGTCGGGATCATCAGCACCAACTGGCCCTCCCGGTTGAGACCACCGGTCGAGTCGTCGTGCACCTGGGCGGGCAGCCAGCCCTCGCCGTTCCACACCTCCCAGATCAGGGGCGGACGACGCGGGTCGACACCGATCCCCTCGGCCTGAGCCTCCACCTGGATCCGCAACATCATGCCGGCCAGCGAGTCGGCGAATCCGAGCAGGAAGGCGTCGTCGGGCGTGATGACCGAGGAGGCGAAGACCTGGACGCCCTCGGCATCGAACCTGAGCCGGTCCCAGACGTCGGTAGTGCGCCCGGTGTCCGAGGCCACCGTCTTGGCGCCCTGCAGCACCGGCGGCGCGATCGCCAGATCCTCGGTAGTGGTGAAGACGATCGCCTCGGAGGCGTCACCGGCTCCCGCGGCGGTCATCACCTCGGTGTTGGCCGGTACCAGTACCGGCTGGTCGAGCACCGCCGAGAGCCAGAAGGTCAGGTCGGTCCGGGCCACCGAAGGCGGGAACGGCTCGATCCCGACCAGGTTGAGGAAGTGCGTGTACAGCCGCTCGGGGACCTGGTTGACCCGGTACAGCACCATCTCGCTCATCCAGGCGAAGAGCTCGATCAGCGCCACTCCGGGGTCGGAGACGTTGTGATTGGTCCATTCCGGGCAGTACTGCGGGATCAGCCGCTTCGCCTCGTCGACGATGTCTTGGAACGTACGGTCGTCGAGACCGGGGGTAGGCAGGGGCATCGGGTCACATCACCGTTCCGCGTCGTGGGGGATCACGTAGAAGGGGTACACCAGGTTGCGCCGGTCGTTGGTGGCGCGCACCCGGTAGAGAACCTGGATCTGGACCATTCCGAGATCCGCGTCGTCGGGCGTGGCCAGCACATCCTCGACCTCTATGCGAGGTTCCCACTGGGCCAGCGCCTGGCGTACCGCCTCGGCGATCAGACCCAGCAGATTCGGGGTGATCGGCTCGAAGAGCAGGTCCCAGATCCGGCAGCCGAAGGCGGGACGCATCAACCGCTCCCCCGGCGCGGTCATCAGCACCACCCGGATCGACTCGTCGAGGTCGGGTCCCCCGCCCGTCAGCCGGATCGAGCCGGTCTGGTCGACCTGGATCGGCCAGCCCAGGCCGCGGCCGATGAAGGTGGGGTCGTGGTTGGTGTCGGCGCCGGTCTGCTGACCGGGCATGGCGAGCTCGCTCATGGACGTTCTCCCATCAGTTGATCGCCACCATGGCGCCCTTGATGGTCAACGCGGCCCCGGCTTCCAGCTTCGCGGAGGCACCGCCCTTGAACTCCGCGTTGAGACCCTCGACCTTCAGCGTCGTGGTGCCCTTCATCTCCAACGCTGCGGAAGACTTCACCGAGGTATTGCCCGCCGTGGACTCGATCGTGACGTTCTTGCCCTTGATCACCACGTCCCCCGAGGCACTGAACTCGATCGACGCCCCGGCCTTGTTGCGGATCGCGACCGGAACGTTGCCCACCTCCAACTCCAGGCTGTCGTTACCGACCCGGATCCGGTGCTCGCCGTTCTTGGCCGAGATCAGGACGTGTTGGTCCTCTGGGGTGTCGCCGTCGCTGAACTCGAGCAGATGACCCTTGCGGGAGGTGATCCGACGGAACTTCACCTTGTCGCCGCTGACCGTGTCCGCGTTGGGTAGCTTGACCTTCTCGGAGAAGAGCCCTCCCAGCACGACGGCTCGCCGAGTGTCACCGCGCTCGAAGGCGACCAGAACCTCGTCGCCGACCTCGGGCTGGAAGACGACACCGCGCTTCTCGCCGCCACCCAGGGAGAGCACCCGGGCCCAGGTCGACTCGACATTCCCGCCGATCGAGGGGTACTTGACCTTCACCACTCCCAACCCGCTCTCGGAGCTGCCGGCATCGGTGACGATCGCCGGGATCACTCCGGTCAGCGAGTAGCCAGGGTCGCCCCCGGGGGTGCCGATCAGTTCGACGAGTCCGGTACCTCGCAGCGGACCGGCGGTCACGCGGGTATGGAACCCCGTGCGGTTGTACACGTGCTCGACCTTGGTCAGCAGGTATTCGCCGGCCGCCGGGCCGGCACCCTTGACCCGGAATTTCACGCTCGGCTGAAGCCGGGCATCCACCAGGCAGGTGGCGGTCATGGTGACCGCTGCGGCCGCAGCCTCGGCCGCCATGGCGTTGGCGAAACGGCCCGCCTCGCTGCTGTCCAAGGGTGACGGCGAGGCCGCCACGGCCGACGAGTTCCAGCCACGTCGAACACCGCGTCCGGTCGCCCCGGTGACGAAGTCCGGCGCGTTCACCCGCGCCTTCGCGGACTCAGCGGTCGCCTCGCCGGTCACACTGGCGTGCTGCGCCTCGTCCCATCCGGTCACCGAGACCTTGTCGGGTGCCGCGGCGCTCGCTCGGACCGAGAAGGCGAGGATCTCGACCCCGAGTTCGAGCGCTACCTGACCCTTGCTCGTACCGGCCGGAACCACCTGCATCGTGCCGTCGGTGTCCACCCACCAGACCAGGGCGGAGCGGCGCACCAGGTGATCGAGGAAGGCCAGGTCGGTACCGGCCTGCAGCAGATACGGATGCTGGGCGGATCCGCCATCGACCGCGCAGGTCATCGACGCCCCACTGCACAGGACCGACACCACGCCCCCGACGGACTGGTTCAAGAAGGTGCGCGAACGGCTGACCGAGGCCAGCCGGGCGGCCTTGTCGTCGACGGTGACGACCAGCTCCGGGGTGCTGGAGGCACCGGACTGCTGCAGCTCGACCGCGGTCACCAGCCCCTTGATCAGGGTTCCGTCCCGGCCGGGTGCGGAGACCTGCACGTCGGCACCGATCTTGAAGACTCCGGAGCCCGACAGGGCGAACCCGGCGTCCATGAAACGCAGCGAGGCCCGACCGACCAGTCCGAGACCGCGGTCCACCGAGGCGTGGACGAGCGAATCCAGCCATTTGGCTGCCAGGTCGACCCCGTCGATCTTGACCAGGGGGCTATGCGCCGCGACCGCAGCGGTGGGCGACATCAGGAGTCCTCCAATCGAGGAATGCTGAGCACCGCGCCGGGACGCACGGCCAACGGGTCCTCCAGACCGTTCGCATTGGCCAGGATCCGCCAGCGGGTGGCATCACCGTAATAACGCGCGCTGATCCGATCCAATGTCTCACCGGGCTGTACCCGATGCACCCGATGCGGATTCGGGGTCCCCGAGGTCGGGTTCTGCGGCCCGAATGCCTTGGACCGCTCGAATTGGCGCAACTCGAGCCACATGTGGGCCCGCAACGGCACCCCGGTCGAGGAGAAGTAGGTGAAGCTCAGCTGGAGATCGCTGACCACCGCGACGAAGGAATGCAGATCCCCCCAGTGGAAGGTCACCGTGGGCGGGCGGGCGTTGTTGCTGGACTCGTCGCTACCCGGCAGGTCGGGGTCCACGTCCATCAGGGTCAGGATCTTGCCGGTGTGCTTGGTCACCGGCGTTCCGTCGGTGGTGGTGTCGAAGACCAGGTCCAGTCGCATCCATCCAGAGTCGGCTCCGGCGTAGCGCAGCGTGGAGACGCCCTTACCCGGCATCGGGTTGGCGGTCCAGCTGTTGCTCCGACCCACGGTCAGGGACTCCGGGTTGTACAGGCACGGGACCCGGGTTCCGCCCTCGATCTCGAGGAACGCCTTCTCAAGCTCGGCCATCAGAATGCCGCCCATCCCTGACGCTGACCGCGTCGTTCGAGTTCGTCGATCACCTTGTGCTCGATCCGAGCCACCACCGCATCGACCAGTTCATCCATCATCGCGTTGGCAGATGCTTGGGCACCCGACCCAGCGACGGCTGGGACCGGTGGGGGTCCCACCAACGGCCCGGCACCCGACGACAGGGGCGCCGGAGCGGCCCCGGCGACACGCTGGCTGCCCAGCACCGACCCCGGCACGGAGCCGGGCACGAACTCGTTCATGGGGTTACCACCTTCCTGGGCAAGGAGTCGCTGGAGCAGGCCGGGCGGGGCGGCACCGACGGGTGGACCGGCACTGTGCACGGCACCGGTACTCGATGGCCCCGGAGCCGCGCCGAAGAGATGGGCCGTGGAGTCCACGAGTGATCCGGAGACGGCACCCGGCGGGGGTCGCAGCACAGCCGGGCCACCTCCCGCGGCAGGAACAGGCGGGACGTTGCTGCCCGGAGCGCTGCTCGAGAGTCCCCGCGGAGGTGCCGGGGTGAGCGTCCGGGCTCGACCGATGCTTCCGGCTGGGGCCGGGGTGACTGGGCCTGCTGCCGGGGCGGAGCGACGGATCCCGGGCGCGCCCGAGCCCGGTGCCACGCCGGGTGCGGCCGCCGATGGGGCACTCGTCGGTGCGGGTGGAGCCTGGGATGCCCTCCGACCGGACGTGATTCGGGCCGACGGTCCGGCGGTGGGGTCGGCCGCATCGCCGGTGCCAGCCGGAGCACCGGTGGGACGGGCCCAGCGCAACACGGTCTCGGCGGTGTCGGGACCGGGGCCCGAGGCGGCCGGTCCGGCACCGATGACAGACGCGGCTGCGACCGCCCCGGCACGAGTCACCGCTGCGGCGGGGGCCGTACCCAGCCCGGGGATGTGTGGTGCCGCGCCGGCCCAACGACGAACTGGGACGTTCCGGATCGGATCTGATCCCGCCGGTGCCGTCATGCCGCGAACAGCCGAGCCCGATGCGGTCTCGGCGTGGCTGGTCTCGGCTGGGCCGGTCGTGGCTCGACCGGTCCGGTCTGGGGTACCGGATCCGGGAGCCGATTGTTCGGGTAGGCGCCGGATCGGGTTCGCCGGCGCAACCGGGACCGGACCCGAACCGGCCGGTCGTGACCTCCGCAGCGAGGATCCGCTGTCCGGTCGAATCGAGGTCGGCTCGGCGAAGGCGGTGGCCAACGCACCGTGATCGGCCGCCACGCCGTGCCGTGGGGTGCGTCGCAATGTCAACAGGTCGGCACTGGTCGCCCCCCGCTGCCCGTGCAGCGGAGCGGCATGCGCCTGAACCGTCGGTACCGCACTCGTGGCGCGGTGCCGACGGAGCACGGTACGAACCGGGGCGTCGTGACTCGACCCGGAGACCTCACCTGCGACATTGGCCTGCCGCATCACCAGGCTGCCGGCGGCCCATCGGTCACGACGGGTCCCGGGTCGAGGTCCGGACCCGAGCTCCGGCCCGTCTGCCGGAGCGGTACCGCCCACCGCCGAAGCTGCGGGCGGGCCCGCTGCCGGACCCACGGAGGAACCTGCGGCCGCAGGCACCACTCGGGACGACGGACCCGAGATCGGGCCGGCCTCACCGATCTCGCTCTGGGCGTGACGCGACTGCAGCACCGAGGCACTCACCCGAGCCGCGCCGTCACCACCGGTCACGGAACTGCGGCGCAACAGATCGCCGGTCCCCACCTGAACGTCTTGAGGAACCTCGCTCCCGGTCGTCAACCGACGATCACCGCTCGCTGTCGCGGCAGCCCGCAGTGAGCTCACCGCGGGCGGGAGCTGGGACAATGACCCGTGCCGCAAGGTGTCGACGAAACGAGTCCGATGCGCGCCGATCGGCCCCGGAAGCCCGGCCGGACCAGCGACACCGATTGATTCCGGGGCCTCCGCGGTTGCGGGGGCATCCGCTGCGATGTCCCCCGGCCCCGCGGCGGGAACCGAACCTCCCGCAACGGGCGTCCGGCGCAGCTGCGGTGCGGCCGAGCCCGTGTCCACAGCGGCGGGTCGAGGCTCGGGGGATCCGGACGGCGCTCCTGGAGTTACCGCCCGGTCCGCTCCCTCGGAGCCGTCCGAGGCGCCGGGGTCCGGTCTCGATCCAGCCTGGGGGCGACTCGTCGTCTCGCGGGGCGTTGCTACCGAGGCCACCGCAGCCGCCGAGGCAGGCGGAGCCTGGACCTCGGGAGTCCGCTGGGCCCGGGTGCGCCGCAGCCGTGCCTGATCGGCGGCGACCAGCATCGGTCCAGCGGCCACCACCTCGGCATGGCGGCGTACCGGGGCGACCCTTCCGGTCAGCCCGGAGAGCAACCCTCCGGGACTGTAGGTCTCCTCGTTCGGCACGGTCCTGGCGGCACGCGGGAGGCCACGCTCCTCCAGCTCCGCGGCGTCGACCGTTGTCGCGGGGGTGAGCCAGGGTGCGACCGCTTCGGCCGCTGAGGAAGCCGACCCTGCCGCTTGAGACCCACCGAGAGAGCCACCGACTGAGGTCTCCGTGGCAGATGCGGAGCCGGAGCCGACCGCGTCCGCCGCACCGGGAACGGTATCGGTGGAGCGCGCGATGTGCGCCGAGGTAGCCGCCACCTGGCCGGCATCCGCCGCAGCGGGACCGTTCGCCGAGTGAGCCGAGTGACCAGCGCCGCCGGCTACCACGCTGCCGGGGGTCGCGTCGGCGACATTCGTGCCACCGACGACACCCGACGTCACCGGGCCGGCGTTCGGTGAATCGGCGTTCGGTGAATCGGCGGCCCTGCGCCGCAACACGACCCGCTGGGCCGCGGATGCGGTGGCGCCTTCGGGGGACGCAGTAGCACCAGGGATGCGGCCCGAGGGCGCATCCGGTGCGTCGGAACCGCTGAATACGGGCGTTCTTACCGTGGCAGCCGTGTCGGGCGTGTGGTCGTCGCCGGCCTGGCGAGGCGAGGTCGGCACCCACCAGCGCGGGGGGCGCATGGCTCCCCCGAAGCTCGGGTCGGGACCGGCCAGGGCGCGCCGGATCTCCACCGGACGTGAGGTCGACAGCGCGAACCGTTGGACCCCGGAGGCGAGCGTACCGATCCGCGAGGGCAGCGGCCGATCCAGTGGTGGACCGGGAAGCCGCATCCGGCGTACCACGGCGGCACCGAGCCAGGGACGCGGTGCGGACCCTGTCTCGGAGGCTGCAGATGCGGTGGGGAGAGTCATCTGGTCCTCAGGCCTGGGTCTTGGCGCGGAAGCCGTGGTGGGTGATCTCGAGTTCCTCTTCGAGCGGTGCGGTACTTTCGGCCGAGAAGTCCGGCCCCTTCCACCGCACCGGGAACACATCGATCAACTCCCAGGCCCGGAGGCGGGTACCCAGGTGATCCACCGCGGTGATCGCCCCGGATCGAGTGAGTTTGCTGCGATTGCCGGCGTAGCCCTCTCCCGAGGTCCGCGACAACCAGTCGAAGAGGGCGTTGGAGTCGGTGACCCCCCGACGGAACACCAGGTTGGGCCAGGTCATCCGGCCCGGCACCCGGTGTACGAAGCCGTTCTGCCCACCCTCGCGGATCTCTTCGACGCCGACCGTCACCTCGAGACCCTTCACCTCACGGAACACTCCGATCTCAACACCGTCGAGCTCGAAGAGGAACCGGTTGGCGATGGGAAGATCGCCACCCAACGGCCGCTCGGTGTCGGCGCTGGGCCGGAGGTCCGGCTGGGGTGCCATCGGTGCTGCTCCTTGCTGCTTCGATCAGGGTGCTGCGGTCAAGAGAATTGCTGTTCCCGGACGACCTGCCAGGCCCGCTCGTTGAGCGAGACAACCGCCCGGACCATCCGTACCCGGTCCATGTGCTCAAGGTCCAGCAGGTCGTCCATGCCCCAGTGCAGGTGGTAAGCCAGGTAGGCGATCTCCTGCCACAGCGCATCGGTGGGATAGCGCATCATCTTCTGGTCAACTGCTCCGTCGCGGCAGTTCCTCGACGGAGTGCCTCAACCCCGGACGGCCGCCGGTGTCCGTCACGGGTTCACCGCTCGGCTCCCCCTCAACTGTCGGAGCCGTGCTCGGCTCTTCGGCCGGCTGCGCCGGCGCCGGGCGTCCAACTCCGAGGAGCGTGCTGGACTCACTGGCGCTGACCAACGCGTCGTACTCGGCCTGGTCACCGAAGTTGATCACGCCGTAGAAGTCCTGCAAGAAGGCCAGGTCTACGGCGAAGAGTCCCTCGATGACGGCCGAGTTGATCAGTTCCAACGTGCCGAGCGCGGAGACCACCCTGCTGAGCACCAGGATGGTCAGCCGTGGGTCGTCCGCGCCCTGCACGGTGGGGTCACGCAACGGTTCCAGCTCGTCGCGGGCCGTCGCCAGCCGCATCGTGCCCTTGCGGTGCAACGATCCGTGCTGGTCGACGTAGCCCCGCGGCAGCGTGAACTCGTACTCGGTGCGCAGACTGTTCACTTGGACCGTTCGAGCCGCTCGATCACCAGGGTGATGGTCTCCTTGACCGCCTCGTTGGAGTCCGTGCTCACCGCGTCCGTCGAGATCTTGCTCGGCCAGCCGTTGAAGAAGTCGAAGCGGCCGACCTCGGTGAAGGCGCTGTCGTAGAGCACGACGGAGCCGTTCTTGCGGTTGGTCACCCGGGCGTTGCCTGCGAAGCCCTTGGCCCGGATATCGTTGAACCAGCTCCAGACCGGGTCCTTCTTGGCGTCCAGGGGAGCCATCCGGGTGATCGTCAGGTCGCCGGCCTTGTTCACGTTTCCGCGGGTCTTGATGGCCTGGGCCTTGGAGTTCTTGCCGACCTGCTGGATGGTCACGACGTCGGCTTCGACATCGAGGCCGGAGACGCCGGACAGGATGATGTTCTGGCCGTCGATCTCCAGGTAGAAGTTCTGGGCGACGATCGGGTCTGTCGAGATGAGGTCATTGGGCATGCGTGGTCACTCCTCGTTACTTGGTCGGGGTCGGTCCGGGCGTCAGCCCGCGACCTGCTTCTTCTGGCTGATCCGAAACACCACGAACTCGGCGGGCTTGACCGGCGCGATGCCGACCTCGACCACCAGCATGCCGGCGTCGACGGCCTCCGGCGGGTTCGTCTCGGCGTCACACTTGACGTAGAAGGCCTCATCGGCCGTCGTACCGCTCAGGGCGCCTGCCTGCCACAGGCCCCGCAGGAAGCCGCTCACCGTGCGGTTGACGCCCTCCCACAGGGACATGTCGTTGGGCTCGAAGACGGCGTACTGGGTGCCGCTCAGGATGCTCGCCTCGACCATGTTGAACAGCCGGCGCACGTTGATGTAGTTCCAGTCGGTGTCCGAGGCCAGAGTCCGAGCACCCCAGATCCGGATGCCGCGTGTTCCGAACGGGCGGATGCAGTTGATCCCGACCGGGTTCAGCAGGCCCTGCTCGTTCTGGGTCACATTGCGCTCGATGTCGAGCACACCGCGGATGGTGTCATTGGCCGGAGCCTTCCACACCCCACGCGCCTCGTCGGTGCGGGCCCAGACACCCGCGATGTGGCCCGAGGGCGGCATGAAGATCTCGCTGTTGCCGTTGCTGCCCGACGGGTTGTCGACCTTGATCCAGGGGTAGTACAGCGCGGCGTAGGCCGAGTCGTACATGGCCGTCTCGCTGCGCCATTCCTTGATCTGCTGCGGAGTCATCGACGGCGGCGCGTCGAGCACCGCCATCCGGTTGCCGTTCTGCTCACAGTGCGAGATCAGCGCGGTCTGGACCGACTTCCACAGATCGAGGTCGAGGCTGCCGTCCTCACGGGTGGCGGCGGTGACCAGGTCGGGGACGATCACCATGGTCACGTCCTCGGCCACGGCCAGCCCGTTGATACCGGAGCGGGCGGACTCGGAGCCGGCGAAACGGCGTCCGTTCACCTGGACCGGGATCGGGGCGGTCTTCTCCAGCTCGTAGAGACCCGGACGGACCAACTCGAGTTGGCTCGAGAGGTCGACCTTCGAGTCCAGGTCCAGGTCGATCTTGATCTTGGTCGAGGTGCCGTTGACCTTGGTCGCGACGTTGTTGTCACCCGCACCGAAGCCCAGGCCGGAGAAGCTCTCCACCACGGAGCCACCCTCGAACACGTTCAGGGTGAAGGTCGAGGGGCCATCCTCATCGAGGTCGCCGCTGTCCTCGGTCCGTACCTCGACCGAGATGTTGGCGTCGGGCTCGATGCTCTGAACCGCCACCGGAAGACCGAGTGCCCGGTCCGCGGCCGGCAATGCGGCGCGCGCGGGCTCACCGGCGGGAGCCGTATTGGGCACCCGGCAGATGTAGGCCACCGACCCACCGTTGGCGAAGTAGCCGTAGACCGACAGCGGCAGCATGCAGCCGGGCGCGAAACCGCCGTAGAGGTTCTCGAACTGGGACCAGCTGGTGACCAGGCGCGGGGCGAGGCCCTGCGGGTCGGACGGGTCATCGGTGGGGGCGAATTCGGTGAACCCCACGAAGGCAGCGATTGCGGTGGGCGCCGCGGAGAGGATCTTCTGGGAGGAGACGACCTCTTCGACGTAGACACCCGGGGCGGTGTAGGTAGGCATGTTGCTCCAGTGACGGGACGGGATGGGGTGGGGAAAGACAAACGTGCAGCAGTGACGACGCCAATGCTGACGACCAAGAGCGGGATCCGGGTGCGGATTCACTCCATGTCCCCAAAATTGGCTACGCGGCGAAGTGGCCCGAGTCACTCGCTAGTATCGAGTGTGGCGTAGACCGCGAGGTTGTGGGGCCAGAACGCGCAGACCCGAGCAGAACTTTTCGGGAACGAACGCCGATCAGTTCGCCGATCAGTTCGCCATGGTGCGCACCGCGCCAGGCATGGTGAGCTGGATCACTCCCCCGTAGCTGCACACGCAGGTGGAGCCCGAGACCAGGGCCGGTTGACCTCCGATGGTCGTCTGCGCCGCACCCGGCACCCAGGGCGCTGAGGTCATCGGGGTGCACGGCATCGGCGTCAACACTCCGAGTGCCGCCGAGGTGGCCCCCGCGACCGCCGGGTTGGCCAGGCTCATACACATTCCGAAGGGCGGGATGTTGATGAAGGGAGCACTGGCGCTGATATTCGCCGCCGGTCGGCCCTCGACGGTGACCCGGGCCGTCGGCAACACATTCAGCGTCGCCGGGGCCACCCCGAAACTGCACATCATCACACCGCCGGTGACCGCGCACTGTCCCATCAACTTCTCCCATCGTCCTCAGTTCGGGTATTCAGACCCACAGTGTGGGCCCGATCTCATCGCGTGGAGCTCATTTCTTGGAACCCTTGACCGAACCGCTCATCGGACGGCCCGAGTCGATCACGAAGCAGATCACGTCCCGGTCCTTGTCCTGCCAGCTACGGGCCGAGGGCAGCAGGTAGGTGTAGAAGAGCTCGGAGTCCAGGTAGTCGACCCCGACATAGCCACCGAATGCCTTGGCGCAGGATCCGTCGGCCCAGTCGATGAGCGCATCGTCTCCAGGGAAGGTCCCCTCCTCGGCTCCGGTCCCGGTATAAGCGAGCACCGCGAAGGCCTCCTGATCGTGCTTCTCCTTGCAGTCGACCCGATCCAGCGAGCTCACCTGTGCCTTGACCTTCTCGGGTGCCAGGAAGCACTGACCGGGCTGCACCGAGAAGACGTTGCCGTCGTCGTCGCCACCGAAGACCGAGCAGCCCGCGAGCAACGGGACGGCCAAGGCCGCAACGAGACCGGCTCGAAGCCCGGAGCCAGCCCGCATCAGTCCTCCATCCGGCTGGCCATGGCCGCGATCCGCTCGACCGGCGGCGCCGTCTGCTCCCAATCGAAGGAGTCCGCGCCGACCGTCACCTGGAAGCTGGCCGAGGCTTTGAGCTGGCCGCCTGCCGCGGTCCACAGCTCACGTGGCAGCGACCGCTCATCCCCCAGGCCCAGGTGCACCGACGTGGCGGGCTCGGCGGGAAAGTAGTGCGCCGGTACCCCCTCGGTCGCGGCGATCATGCTGATCAGGTCGCCCAGCAACTGATGCTCGTCTCGCGGACTTCCCGCCCAGGCGCTCATCAGGTAGCCGAGTCGCACCATCGGCTGTGGTCGGCGACGCATCGTCGGTTCCCCATCGACGGCGCGCAGGGTCGCGGAGCGCGAGGGCTGATTGCTGCGCTGGATGTCGTAGAGGAAGAGATTGACCGTGATCCGGGACAGTTGTGCCGACCAGGTACCGGTCGGCGGGTCGAAGACGACATCGCCGACATCTTCGGGCAGGGGAAGTCGATCGCGGATCATCCGTTCGAGTCCAGCATCGACATTGCTGATGAACACATCGCAGAGTGTGACAGGCTTTTCCCGGTGTCGCACCACCGATGCGAAGATGCCTGAAACGGGATCGTCTGGGGAGAAACCGCCCAGATATACCCCGAACTCGGTATTGCTGGACGTTCTCCTGCGCCGAGTGGCACCTGCTCTCTAGAGTGGTGATGTCCCAGGTGTGCCCCCAGGTCTCACACCCGGGCCTTCAGGATGTCCGTTCGCACCCCCCGGTGCCCGTCCCCCTCCCAGGAGACATTCCGTGTTCCGACTCCACTCAAGTGAGTGGCGCAGTCTTCCCGTGCCCGCGCACGGGAAGGCTGTCGTGGTGTCGACACGTTGCCTTCCGGACGCGGCCCAGCACCAGGAGGACCGGTGCAGGTAGCCACCGCTGAGCCCGTTCTCCACGCCGATCCCGGACAGGTCGTCGAGTTCCTCGTCGACGTGGTGAACACCAGCGAGCTGATCGATGGCGTGAGTGCCACCCTGATCGGGCTACCCGATGCCACGGTGAGTGCGGAGCCCCAGATGCTCCCGCTGTTCCCGGATGCCCAGGGCCAGGTCCGGATGCGGGTCCAGGTTCCGACCACCATCCCGGCCGGTATCCACCCGTTCTCGGTCGAACTGCTCTCCCACGCCGGCAACGGCACCCATCATGTCGACCTGGAGCTCTCGGTCGCGGCGCGTCCCGACGTGGAGTTGCGCGCCGACCCGAAGCTGGTCCGAGCCCGTCGCTCGGCCCAGTTCGTGGTCGAGGTCGAGAACACCGGAAACACCGCTCTCGACATCCAGTTGCGAGGTGAGCGCGAAGACCGACGCACCACGGTCACCTTCACCCCCAGCGCCTTCTCGACCGAGCCCGGATCCAGCACCCCGGTCGTGGTCCGGGTCCGTGGGCCCCGGATGTTCACCGGAGCCGAGCTCGAACGACGGGTCAGCGTCGACCTGCGCGCCCGCCGGGTACATGTCATCCCGGCCATGCTCGACACCGAGGACGAGCCGGAGATCCAGGCCTCCACCCAGATCGTGCTCAAGCAGCGTCCGCTGATCGGTCGGGGTCTGCTCACCGCGCTGATCCTGATCTGCATCGTGGCGCTGTGGGCCCTCGCCTTCCTGCTCGGGCTCACCCAGGTGTTCTCCAACGATCCCCTCACCAAGACCGTACCGACCAGCTTCCCCACCAGCGTGGTGCGCGGCGACTCCGCGAGCGGCAACGCCGACCCCGAGGAGGGGGCCACCGTGCCCGGCGCCGCACCGGCCGGCGCGCTGCCGAAGACCGGTCTGGTACCGATCGGGGTCGGCGGATCGATCACCGGCGTGGTGTCGGCGACCAGCAACTCCGAACCGATCGGCCGGATCACCGTGCAGGCCTATCGCGATGGGCGACGAGGGCCGATCCTGGTCGGCTCCGCGGCCTCCCAGTCCGATGGCTCCTACAACGTCTCGGGGCTCTTCCCCACCGACTACCGACTCAAGTTCAGCGCGAAGGGCTACCGCCCGGTCTGGTATCTGGCGGCGACCGCGCGCGGCGGATCGGCCCAGGTCGGCGTCGTACCGCAGACCCCGACCACCGGAGTCAACGCGGTGATCACCGGCCGACCGGCCACGATCAAGGGCAGCATCGATCCCGGCGACGCCCTGACTCCGCCGCTCACCACGATCACCGCTCGGATGGTCGGCGGGACCGCCGGCGGCGCCACCACCGACCGACCCGCCGCCAGAACCGTCTCCGACGCCGACGGCAACTACACCCTCAACGGCCTGCCCGCACCGGGCACCTACGAGTTGAGCCTCACCGCCCCGGGCTACCAGGTCACCAAGGTGCTGACCAAGGTGGCCGGTGGTGAGACCCGACTGCAACCCAGCATCGTGCCCGGGGCCGGGCGCGGATCCATCGCGGGAACCGTCACCAGCGGCGACACCCCGCTAGGCAATGTCACGGTGTCTACTTCGGTGGCCGGGGAGCCGGTCACCGTCACCACCCCGACCGTGGGGGCGGTCGGCGCCTTCTCGCTGGGGAGCCTGCCGACCCCGGGTACCTACGTACTCACCTTCAGCGCTCCCGACCACGGAACCACCACCCGGATCGTGGATCTGGGAGCCGGAAAGAACGAGTCCGGGCTGCGGGTGGACCTGTCCGCCGGCTCCGGGACGGTGACCGGGCGGCTGACCGCCGCCGACGAAACCGGTCTGGGCGGGGCGACGGTCACGGTAGGCGGCGCCACCTTGCTCGACGGCGCCACCGCACCCAGCACCACCACCTTGACCGGCGGCGACGTGGGGGCCTTCACGATCAGCGGGCTGGCCACCCCCGGCGAGTACACCCTCACCTTCACCCTGGACGGCTACACCAGTGAGACCGTTCCGGTCACCCTCTCCTCGGGTGCCGGGGTCAGCGGCCTCGACGTGGTGCTGGGAACGAAGATGGGCCGGGTCTCGGGCAAGGTCACCGGTCCGGGAGGTGCCGCCTACGCGGGTGCCACCGTCAGCGTCACCAACGGCACCCAGACCTGGACCGCCACCAGTAGCGCGGCGGGCGGTGCCCTGGGGGCCGGCGGATACCTGGTCACGGGTCTGCCACCGGGCACCTACAGCGTCACCGTCAGCGCCGACCGGCTGCGCCAGCAGACCGCGATGGTCACGGTCTATGCAGGGGTCAACTCGATCCAGAAGCTGCAGCTGGGGGCGCCCTGATGCATGTCGACATCCAGCCCCGGCAACTGGAGCTCATGACCGGGGTACCAACGCCGGTCACCATCACCATCTCCAACACCGGAGACGTGATCGGTGGCTACCGGGTGCGCTTCCTGGGGGCCGACCCCCGCTGGGTGCAGTTGCCCGACGAAGAGATCTCCCTGTTCCCCGAAGAGAGCCGTGTCGTCACGGCCCTGCTCACCGTGCCCGAGGGTCTCGGCGCCGGCGAGCGACGGATCGCGGTCCAGGTCAGCGAGCTCACCCCGCCGAACGCCTCGGTCGTCGAAGAGCTGGTACTCCAGGTCCCGTATGCCCGTTCGATCAGGCTGGCGGCCGATCCGGCCTCCCTGAGCGCGGGCCGCGCGGCCCGGTACAACCTGCTGCTGGAGAACACCGGCAACACCGAACTCACCGGCTACCTGCACGGTCAGGACGCCGAGGGGAAGGTCTCCTTCCGGTTCAGTCACCCGCAGGTTCAGCTGCTGCCCGGCGAACACGCCGTGATCGAGCTCAAGGCCCGAGCCAAACAGCAGTTCATGGGAAGCCCGATGGTGCGGGTGCTCGACCTGCATCTGCTGGACGAGCCCCCGACCATCCCGGTGCTGCCACCGGCTCCCCGTCGCGGCCTGAAGGGGCGGCTCCGACGAGCGCCCAAGCCCAAGCCTCGGGTCTCCGACGAGAAGATGCCCGACAGCCAGGTCACCTTCCTCCAGCATCCCTTCGTGGCGCGGGGACTGCTGGCCATGTTCGGGTTGCTGGCGGCCGTCACCATCTTCGCCCTGGTCATCTCGGTCGCGCTGAGTCGCATCGTCGGGCAGTCCGCCGCGGACCGGAACCTGGCCCTGGAGATCGCCGCGGCCCGAGACGCCGCGGCGAACAGCGGCACCGCGTCGATGTCCGGCATCGTGCGCCTGCTGACCTCCGGCAAGCCGGTACCGGGAGTGGCCGTGAACGTCTTCCCGGCCGACGACACCGAGACTCCCGTGGCCACCACCGCGACCGGGCCGGACGGAGTCTGGTCGGCGGCGAATCTGGCCGCGGGCAAATACAAGGTCACCTTCCGCGGGGCTGGTTTCGTACAGCTGTGGTATCCGCGCTCCGTGGAGAGCACCGACGGAGTCACCATCGAGCTCAGCAAGGGCATGCGCCGGGCCGGGCTCGATGTCGATCTGGGCGGGGTACCGGCCTCGATCGCCGGCACCGTGGTCGGCGACGACGTCTCGACGGCGACCCTCAGCCTGCGCACTCCGCTGCCGGACACCACCGGACTGAGCGGTATCAGCGACAAGGGCGCGCTGGTGAAGTCGGTACCGGTGGGCTCCGACGGCACCTTCACGCTGACCGACGTGCCCTCCCCCAGTGTCTATGACCTGGTGGTGCAGAAGAAGGGATTCGCCACCTCGACCCAGCGCGTGGACGTGGGGGCAGGCGAGGAACGGACCGGTGTCGAGATCACGCTGCGTCGTGGTGACGGGGTCATCTCCGGGCTGGTCAACGGGCCCGACGGCCCCCTGCCCGGGGCCAGCGTCCAGGTCACCTCGGGCACCACCTCGGTCACCTCGATGACACTCACCGAGGGCGACGTGGGCTCGTTCAACGTGCGGTCGCTGCCCACCCCCGGAACCTTCACGATCGTGGCCACCAAACCGGAGTACGCCTCCGTCACCCAGACCATCACCCTGGCCGCTGGACAGCGGCTGACCGGGGTCTCGATGACCCTGAACAAGTCCTCGGGTTCGCTGCGCGGAATCGTTCGCTCGCTCCCGTTCAACACTCCCACCGGAGGGGTCCTGGTCAGCGTCACCGATGGGCAGACCACGGTCCAGACGGCCACCCAGTCCCAAGAGGACGTCGGCAGCTGGCGAGTGGACGGACTGGCGGTGCCCGGCACCTACACGATCACCTTCTCGCGCGCCGATCTGGCCGCGCAGACCATCTCGGCGGCGCTCGATTCGGGCGGCGGGGTCTCCAGTCAGTCCGCCGGTGCCTCCGTCGGCGACAAGGGGCTACGGGTCACCATGCAGCCCTCCTCGGCGACCGTGGAGGGCCGGGTCCGGCAGCGGGTCGGGTCCGGGACCAGACCGATCGGCGAGGTCACGGTCTCGTTGAGCTCGAGTACCGCCAACTACACGGTCACGACCGCCTCGGTACCGGCCGACAATGCCGGGCGCTACCGCATCGAGGGCGTCCCGCCGGGCACCTACACGGTCAGTGTCAGCCGCGGCGGGGTGACCCCCACCTCGACCCTGCTGGTGCTCAAGGCCGGCGAAGTGCGCACCTACAGCCCGATCCTGGCCGAACCGGCCTCCATCACCGGATCGGTGGTCCAGAAGGTGGGTGGGGCCTCCGTGGGCGCCGGCTGGTTCGTCGAGATCTATCGCTCCTCCGGCTATCCGGGCACGCTCTATCGCACCACCAAGACCGACGCCAGCGGCTCCTTCACATTCGACGATGTGGACGCACCCGAGGCCTACGTCATTCAGGTACGCCGTACCGAGGGCAGCAGCCCGGCTGGGTCCGTCTCCGTCCAGGTGGGCCGCAGCAAATCCGTTCACGTCACTGTGAAGGCTGATACCGATGACTGATTCCTCGCATCCCAGTACCGGCGGACCCTTGTCCGAGCCGCCACCGACTCTGGCGGTCCAGGAGCAGTTGCGGACCGCGGCCGGGGTGGCCACCACGGTTCTGGTGAACGTTCGTAACGAGGCGGACCAGCCGCGGGTGCTACTGGTCGCGGCGTTGGGCGTCGACCCCGGCTGGCTGCCGGAACCGGTCCGGACCGCTGTGGTCGCGCCCGGCGAGACGACCACCGTGCAACTGGTGCTGCATCCGAGCCGCGGCACGCTGCCCGCTCAATACCCGCTGGCGGTGTCGGCCCAGGCACTCGACCCGCACAGCGGCCAGGTGACCACCACCAACCCCGGGATGGCCCAGGCCATGCTCACGGTGAATGCGCGCAGCCAGATCGTGGTCGAGCTGGATCCCGCGGAGTTCACCACGATCGCCCGCAAGCGCTTCGGGGTCCGGATCCGCAACAACGGGACCGAGTCGACGACGGTGCATCTGTCGGTCAAGTCCTCGGGCCACCTGCGCGTCTCGCTGGCCAAGGAGAAGGTCATGCTCGGCGGCGGAGGCTCGGTCCGGGTGGGGGCCAGTGCTCGGGTCCGGCGCCCCCGCATGTTCGGCTGGATCGGGCGACACCAGTTCACCCTGTCGGCGATCGGCACCGATGCGATGAAGCACGCCGAGGGCGTGGTCAACCAGCGTCCGATCCTGCCGCCCTTCCTGGCCAAGGCGCTGGCCGTGGTGACCGCACTGGCGATCTGGGTGGCCATGGCGATGGTGATGCTGCCCCAGTTCGGTACCTGGGTTCGCAACGCCACCGAGCCCTCCCCCAAGCACCCCACCACCCAGGTCAAGGAGAACTCCGGTGGCGGCACCGAGGGCAACGGCAACGGTGCTGCGAACGGTGGCGCGAATGCTGGTGGCAGCGGGGGTTCAGGCGGTTCCGACGGGGGCGCCGGCGGCGCTGGGACCAAGGCCACCAACGCCGGCAACCCATCCCAAGACATTCAACTGACCGGGACCGTGGCCGGAGACGCTCCAGGCGACGTGTCGGTCCGTCTCGAACCGACCTCGTTGGTCGACGAGGGCGCCCAGGGTGGGATCGGGGTCGGTGTACCCGACACCGCGTTGGCCGGGGCCGGCCTCCGGCTCGCGTCCGCCTTCACCAAGACCAGCCCCCGACGTGCCGCACCGGTACGCACCTCGGCCAGCACCGGCGACGGGAGCTGGGGCTTCGCCGGGGTGAAGACCCCCGGCTACTACCTGCTCACCTTCTCCAAGCCCGGCTTCCAGACCCAGAAGTACGTGATCGACTCCGCCACCGAGGCGGCCGCCCAGCCCCTCGAGGTACCGATGGATCCGGGCCAGGGCACCTTGTCGGGGCGGATCACCGGTCCCAAGGGCGCGGTGGGCGGTGCCACCGTCTCCATCAACGACGGCACGAACACCGTCACCACCACCACCAACACCCGAGGCTCGGTGGGCAGTTGGTCGATCGAGGGACTCTCCACCCCGAGCCACTACGTGGTGATGGCCTCGCAGCACGGGATGAGCAGCGAGGCCCGGCTGGTGTCGCTGCCTGCCGGAGGATCGGCCACCGCCGACCTCAGGCTCTCCGCAGGCGTGACCACACTGACCGGTGAGGTCAGCCGACTCGGCGAGGACGGCAAGAGCCGGGGAGTCGGCGGCGCCACCGTCACCATCTCGGACGGCGCCGGCGCGGTCCGGACCGCCTCGACGGTCACCGTGGGCCGGGTCGGCTGGTACACCATCCCGTCCTTGACCGCCCCGGGTCGCTACTCGCTCACGTTCTCCGCCGACGGCTACCAGTCGCTGACCACGAAACTGGTGCTGCGCAAGGGCCAGACCCGGGTCAACCGTTCGGTCCGGCTCACCTCGGGATCAGGCGTTCTGACCGGAGTCGTGCGCGGACCCGGCCGACAGGGGCTCGAAGGCGCCGGGCTGATGCTCGCCAACGCGGACGCCTCCTACAAGACCACCAGCACGTCCAGCCCTTCGGGAGGCTACAGCTTCTCGGGGGTCACCCCGGGCAGCTACACGATGACCACCCAGATGTTCGGCCTGATCACCGATCATGTGCAGGTCACCGTCAAGGCCGGCCGGACCACCGAGCTCAATCGGACCCTGAGCGAACAGCAGGGCGGGGTGGTACCGAATACCTCGAGCATCGTCGGCACAGCCCGGGAATGGAGCACCGGCAATCAGTTGCGCCAGTGCCGCTCCAGTCACCCGCTCAAGCCTCGGTGCATCACCGCCTCGGTGACCGACGCACCACCCACCACCGGTGACGATGAACCGGACGGCACCACCTATACCGCGCACTTCGAGCCCTCCGAGCAGTACCGGCTGCCTTCGGGATCCGGCGGATTGCGGCCCGGCCTGCACACGGTGACCCTGAGCGCCCCCGGCTACGAGACCACCCGAGTCAAGGTCCAGGTGCCGGCCGGCAGCGTGGTCAACGCCCCCACCGCCGACATGTACCCGGTACCCAAGATCGCCGGGCGGGTGATCCCCCAGGTGGACCAACCGGCCACCCCGAGCTGCGTCTGGGTGCTGAACGGGAATACACCGGGTACCGACCCCACGCTGCCCCCGTGTACGAACGCGATCGCTGCGGGCGGTACCGATGATCCCGAGGTGTCCGCGGCCGATAAGTGCTATGCCGAACTGGCCACCTTCGAGGGCACGGAGCCGAACCTGACCCGTCGGTGCGCCGCCACCGCTGCCGACGGCAGCTACACCGTCGAGGTTCCCGAGGCCGGGATCTACACGATCTATGTGGCGCCCAGCGACCCCGAGTACATCGCACCCACCCGGGCTCAGGTCTCGACGGTGCGCGCCACCACCACCAACCGGGACTTCGACATGGACCGGCTCGGGCGGCTCACCGTGCGGGTGATGGCCCCGGCTGACGACAATTCGCTGAAGAACCTTGAGGGCGCCCTCGTCGACGTGGTGCCGCTGCCCACCATCGCCCTGCCGAACAACGGCCGGACCGATGAGAACGGGCGGTTGCGGTTGACCGGTCTCACCGCAGGCAGCTACACCATCCGCTCCGAAGACCCCGATAACTCCGACCAGCGGCGCAGCGTCACCTGGTCGGTCGTCAACAACTCCGAGGAGACCAGGCGCCTCGACCTCACCGACTCACCGCCGGGCTTGGTAGGCCGGGTGGTCAGCAATGTCTTCGGGCACGCGGAGGCCCTGGACGACGCCACCGTGAACGTCACCGTGGTGAGCAATTACGGCACCGACGCCAACGGAGAACCCTACTCGGTGACCCCGACGGTGAGTGGGCTGATCACCGACACCAACGGGTGTTTCGCGATCCGTCCCCAGCCCAATAGTGACCCCGTCCCCGACTGCGGAGTGATCACCGACTCGAACGCTCTGCGGATCCACCCCCTCGCCTCGAATCGGGCGGAGCGAGTGGAGATCACGGCTCCCGGTTTCGAGGACTACCCGACCTTCGCGGGCTACGACGCGACGAGTCCGTTGAAGTTCGGCTCGCCCGAGGTCTTCACCCTGATCCCCAAGCGGGTGACCCTCGACGCCTCGGTCACCACCAACCCGGCGAACTCGGCGCCGTCCTCATGGGACGACGTTCACCCGGCGGTGACGGTCTCTGGTCCGGACGGCGACGTACAGTCTGATCTCAGCGCCTCGTTGAACTCGGTAGGCGAGTTGGTTTGGAACGACGACGGGCGCTCCACCGTCCAGCCGGGCAAGTACGACATCAAGATCACCGCCGACGGCTACGCGCCGCTCGAGACCACCTTCAGCTGCCAGCCCAACGAGACCTGCGCACCCGACAACCTGGTGCTTCAGCAACTCGGTGGGCTCCGGGTGGCCCTGCTCAGCGACGCGGACGGTGACCAGTCACAGGTGCCTTTCGACGACCTGGTGCGGATCGACGCGGACGCCCGCGTCGCGCTGTGGGATGGAACCGACGTCCAGTTGGGCGAGCAACTGCCTACGCAAGGCCGGCCGGAGCATGGCCTGGCCACCTTCAGCGGGCTCATCCCGACCGGTCCCGACTACACGCTGCGGATCCGAGCCGACGGCTTCGCCTTCGGCACGCTCGGTGGCAGCGGGACGCCCACGTCGACCCCCGCCGGAGCGAACTATCGGATCATCCTGGACTGTGCCGGCTCGAATC
This sequence comes from uncultured Nocardioides sp., assembly GCA_964396585.1. Classification (GTDB taxonomy): domain Bacteria; phylum Actinomycetota; class Actinomycetes; order Propionibacteriales; family Nocardioidaceae; genus Nocardioides. The sequence goes on along the minus strand of CAYNFY010000027.1, from coordinate 2,506 downwards.
GGATCACCATCAATCCCGGTGAGACGACCGACTGCACCGCCACCCTGCACCGACTCGGCACCGTGACCGGGACCCTGATCGGCCAGACCATCGGTAACGCACCCCCTGACGACACCGACGGTTACGTTCTGGCCGAGAAGCTGGCGCAGCGCGAGGTCACCGCCGACAAGTGCGCCGATCAGAACTGCAACACGCTGGTCCCCGATCAGCGACTCACCGGCACCACCGACAGCCAAGGCAGATTCACGATCACCGGCAGCCAGACACGCGCGGGCCTCACCACCGGCAAGTGGCTGTTGCGGGCCGACCATCCCAACTACACCCTCGTCTCCTCACAAGGACCCAGCGACGGACCCGGGGTCGTGGTGGAAATCACCGAAGGCCAGGTCCATACCCAGGACATCGCCCTACGAGCCAATTCGGTGACCGTCCGGGTCAAGGTGCTCGAGGGCCAGGATCCCGTCGTCGGGGCCACGGTCAAGTTGACGAACACCGTGCTGCCATCCGTCTCGGGTGCCTACAACGCTGCTCTGGGGAGCTACGAGTTCGCCGATGTCACCCCGGGGGCCTGGCATCTCGACGTGGACGCCGAGCACCTCGGACTGCACGCTGAGGGCCTTGATATCACCGTGGAGGTCGCGTCCAGCACGGTTCAGCAACTCGACCCGGTGGTCCTGTTCCGCCCGGCCGGAACCCTCAACGGGACCGTGACATCCAACGAGACCTCCCCGGAGCCGACGGTTGCGGACGCCACCGTCACCGTGCTGTGCACGGTCCAGGCACCCAACTGCGGCCCCGACGACGTGGCCCAGGACCTGAGCGGATCCGCCCTCACCACCACCACCGACGGGGCCGGGCAGTACTCCCTGACGCAGGTCCCCGCCGGGACCTATCTGGTCCAGGTCACCTCCACCGGGTACAGCCAGGTCGCAGAGGTCAGCGTCACCTTCCAGGTCCTAGGATCCGGCGTCCCCGCCGAGACCCAGACCGGGAACGTCCTGCTCACACCGGTCACCAGAACGGTGCAGGTGAAGATCACGATCGACCCGGAGGCGCCACTCTCCGCGGGCAGCGTCTCACTGCAACCCAGACAGAACACCACCGCACCGCCCCTGACGGGGCAGAGCCTCACCGGCTCGAACGGCGAGTACACGGCCACCTTCTCCGGAGTGCGGTGGGGCTGCTATGAGGTGGTGCTCGATCTGGGCGACACACTCAAGGGAACCATCGGAGCCCTCCAGGGGTCGCCGACAGACCCCGCGGTGACCTGTTCACCGGGACGACTCACGGTGCCTACCTCGATTCCGGCGGATCCGAACCAGATGGTCGAGGTGAGCCGGGCCGTAGAGACCACCAAGTACACGGTGTCGCTGGCGATCACCCCGAGTAACGAGAATCCCCCGGTCACCGTGCGGGTGCTCAACGGTGACGATGAACTGGTCACCGACTTCACCGGCTCCACCGAGCCGACCGAGGTGTGGCTGTCGCCCGGCAACTACCGGGTGGTGCCCGTGGTCTCGGGTTCCGATGCCGCCTTCTGGGAGGTCGCCGAGGGTACGCTTTCGGCCGCTGCTCCCGACGCCACCCTGACGCTCGATCTGCGCGGCAAACCGGTCACCATCAGGTTCGTCGGCTGGCAGGCCGGGGACGACGCACCGGAACTCCAGATCACCGCACTGGACGGACAGGCCGGTCCGGCACAGGCACCCGACTGCACTGCCGGCGACGGTAGCTGTGCGGTCGAGCTCACCGCGGGCCGGTGGCTGCTGGAGGGCACCTGGTCGGGGACACATACCGATCAGACGACCCTGAACGTGACCGACCGCACATCGGTAGAGATCGAACTGGGGGGCACACCGTGACCGCTTCGAGGAACCTGACCCGTTCCAGACGATGGTGGCTACCGGCCCTGTCCCTGGTGCTGATCTCCGCCGCGGCGGCCATCAGTCCCTCCGTCGCATCGGCCGAGGACGGGGAGCCCACTCCCCCAACCGAGTCGGTCAGCGCCGCCCTGGAGGCGTTCATCCCGGACGGTCCCGGCGAGACTCCCGGAGCGGTGGTCGGCACCGCGGGCACCCTCCGGGTCACCTTGACTCCAGACCCGGAGGAGACGGCGATCACCAGCTGGCCCACGTCGGGTTCACTGGACCTGACCGGCCCGGGCGGCGTACAGATCCCTCTGGAGCTGGACTTCGACGACGCAGTGGGCACGGCCGCCTTCACCCCCTCGGTGAGCGGCGACTACACCGCGGCCCTCACCCTGAACGACGGCAGCGCCAGTCTCATCGCGCCCGATCCCGAGCTCGGGTTCTCGGTCGACAAGGGGTCCGACTCGGTCACCATCACACCCCCCACTCCCGGAATCGTCGGGGACACCTGGGCACCGCCCCACGAGACCAGCGCCGGCCGCGAACTGGGCCACACCATCGCCCCCGCCTCGGCCAACGTCTGCCAAGACGACCCAGACGACGACACCAGGATCGCCTTCACCAGCTCTGGGGTCTGC
>CAYNFY010000026.1:0-45108 GCA_964396585.1 uncultured Nocardioides sp. | reverse complement strand
CCATCCGTTTCTGGTGTGCGAAGCCCATCAGCGCACCCTCACTGCCATCTGGGTTGACGGCGAGGACCCGATATCGGTTCGCCGTCACGGCCAGCTTCTGGGCGACATGGAATTGGGGCACGTACTGAATCTGTGGTTGCACTCGGCACACGCTACGTGCTCCTTCACCGCGGCCCGGGGCCTGCCTTCGGCACGACGACTCCCAGTGACCGACATCCAGCCCACTGTGAGCCACCCCACGTCCTAGTCTGCTTTGGCGTCCGCTGTCCGGGCGGACCCTTTACGACGGAGGTTCCATGTCAGGCAGGCTCGAAGGCAAGGTAGCGATCGTCACCGGCGGCGCCGGTGGCATCGGCAAGGCGATCGTGAGCGCCTATCTCGACGAAGGCGCCCGGGTGCTCGCCGTCGATGTCAACGCCGAGGCCGGTGCCAAGCTCACCGAGGAGTTGGGCGAGGGCGTCCGATTCCTGGCCGCCGACCTGGCCGTTCAGGAGAACGCGGCGAAGATCGTGTCCACCGCGGTGGAGGCATTCGGTCGACTCGACGTACTGGTCAACAACGCGCACGCCTCCAAGCAGGCTCCGCTGTTGGACACCGACATGGACATGTTCAACCTGTCGTTCAATACCGGCTTCTGGCCCGTCGTATGGCTGATGCAGGCCGCCCACCCACACCTGAAGGAGTCGCAGGGCTCCATCATCAACTTCGCCTCGGGCGCCGGGATCAGCGGAAACCCGTACCAGGCCTCGTATGCGACCGCGAAGGAGGCGGTCCGTGGTCTGACCCGGGTGGCCGCCAACGAGTGGGGCAAGGACGGGATCAACGTCAATCTGATCTCGCCGCTGGCCAAGACCGAGGGAGTGGCCGCCTACATCGCCGCGAACCCGGGGATGGAGGAGAAGCTGGCCTCGACCAATCCGATGCACCGAATCGGCGACCCGCGCCACGACATCGCCCCGGTCGCGGTCTTCTTGGCCTCCTCCGACGCGAACTACATGACCGGCCAGACGCTGATGGCCGACGGCGGCGGCGTGATGCTCCGCTGAGCCACACCGCTCGCCGGCCCGTCTGGGTTCAGTCCCCGAGACCCAGGCGGGCCAACTCCTCGGCCACCACGGTCTCGGCGTCCAGCTTGGTGAAGACCGGGGTCGGCTTGCTGATCGAGGTGCCGACCCGGATCGGGTGCCGACCCCAGGGCCGGGCGGTGGCGTAGTCGCCGGTGATGATCGGGTAGCCCGGGCCACCGTCAAGGTCGTCGGCCTCCTCGATCCGGGGCATCGGCTGCAGGGCACCGTCCCCGCCCAGGATCACGTCAATCTGGTTCGCGGTGAACGGCAGGAACGGGCTGAGCAGGGTGTTCAGGTCGTTCACGCACTGGGTCATCACGTGCAGGATCGTGGCCAGCCGATCCTTCTCGGCCTCGTCCTTGAGCTTCCACGGCTCGGAGTCGGTGACGTACTTGTTCACCTCGGCCACCGCCCGCATCGCCTCGGTGATGGCATGGCGCATCCGATTGCGGCCGATCAGGTCACCGACCACGCCGAACGCCGCCTCGGTGTCGGCCAGGATCGTGCGATCCGCGTCGGTCAGTTCACCGGCGGCCGGGATCTCGCCGAAGTTCTTGGCCACCAGCGTCGCGGTCCGGCTGACCAGGTTGCCCCAACCCGCCACCAGCTCGGAGTTGGTGCGCTGCACGAACTCCGCCCAGGAGAAGTCCGAGTCCTGGTTCTCCGGGCCGGCTGCGGCCACGAAGTACCGGAAGGCATCGGCCTGATAGCGGCTGAGCAGATCGGACACATAGATCACGATCTTCTTGGAGCTGGAGAACTTCTTGCCCTCCATCGTCAGGTACTCGCTGGCCACCACCTCGGTCGGCAGGTTGAGCCGCCCGTAGGTCTGGGTGCTGCCGCCGAGGCTGCCCTGGCCGTCGTAGGCGAGCAGCTCGGCCGGCCAGATCTGGCTGTGGAAGGTGATGTTGTCCTTGCCCATGAAGTAGTAGGACAACGCCTCCGGGTCGTTCCACCAGCGGCGCCAGGCATCCGGGTCACCGGATCGGCGGGCCCATTCGATGGAGGCCGACAGGTAGCCGATCACCGCGTCGAACCACACGTACAGCTTCTTGGTGGGCTGCTCACGCCAGCCGTCCAGCGGTACCGCGATCCCCCAGTCGATGTCCCGGGTCATCGCGCGGGGCCGGATCTCGGCCAGGATGTTCTTGGAGAACTTGATGACATTGGGCCGCCAGGTGCCCGAGGCCTCCCGCTCGTCGAGCCACTCGGCCAGGGCCTCGGCCAGGGCCGGCAGATCCAGGAAGAAGTGCTGGGTCTCGACGAATTCCGGGACCTCGCCGTTGATCCGGCTGACCGGGTTGATCAGGTCGGCCGGGTCCAGCTGGTTGCCGCAGTTGTCGCACTGGTCGCCACGGGCACCCGGGGCTCCACAGATCGGGCAGGTGCCCTCGATGTAGCGGTCCGGCAGGGTACGCCCTGTGGACGGCGAGATAGCGCCCTTGGTGGTCCTCTCCACGAAGTAGCCGTTCTCGTAGACCCCCCGGAACAGTTCCTGCACCACGGCATGGTGGTTACGGGTCGTGGTGCGGGTGTACAGGTCGTAGGAGAGGCCCAGGCCGACCAGGTCTTCGGTGATCAGCCGGTGATTCTTGTCGGCCAGCTGCTGCGGGGTCATGCCGGCCTCGTCGGCCGCGATCAGGATCGGGGTGCCGTGCTCGTCCGAGCCCGACACCATCAGCACGTCGTGACCCGCCATCCGCATGTACCGGCTGAAGACGTCGGAGGGGACGCCGAACCCGGCCACATGGCCGATGTGGCGCGGACCGTTGGCATACGGCCAGGCGACTGCGGAGAGGACTGTGCTCATGCCCCCGATCCTACGGATCCGGACCCGGTCTCAGCGATGCAGCCCCCGCAGCCGCTTCTGGGCGATCCGGCGGATGGTCGGCAGCCGGTCGTACAGCTCCTGGCCCGGGCAGGCGGTCTGGTTGGTATCCCGGTGCCCGTCGATCCGCGGCAGTCGGGCCTTGGTGCCGGGCGGATACAGATCGCTACCCTGCGAGCGGACCCGGACCTTGCCGATGGCCCGGTCGTGCCCGAAAGCCGCCAGCTTCCAGGCGGCCAACCGACCGATCGTGCGCAGGACCCGGCGCGACGGGGTCGCCGTCTCGTAATTGCCGATCACCGCAACCCCCACCGAGGTGTTGTTGAAGCCCAGGGTATGCGCCCCCATCGTGGTCCGCCCGGCCGAGCCCTTGCGGCCCACCCAGGCCCGGCCGAACCGGTCGACCAGGAAGTTGTAGCCGACGTCGGACCAGCTCAGGGTGCGGGTGTGATAGCGGTAGATGGCCCGCAGGATGCCGGGCACATCCGCGCGGCGATACTCGTTGCTGTTGACCGTGTGGTGGACGTGCACCTGCTTGATCCGGCGGACCGGATCCTGCATCCCGTCCCGCCATTTCTCGTTCGCACCCCAGGCAGCCCGGCTGCGCAACCGCGGCCGAGCCGGAAGACGCTTCTTCTTCGCGCTGTTCTTCTTGGGGCTGTTCTTCTTCGTGCTGTCGGTCGTGCGCTGCGCCGGGTCCTTCTTCATTGTTCTGCCCGGGACGGCCGCCGAGTCGAAGAGGTGCAGGCTCAGTCCGGGTGCCGCATTCGGCGCCACCTGAACCCGGAGCCGATCCGAGCGGCCCAGCCAGACCAGGCCGGAACCCTCCTTGGCGGTGCGCTCACCGGAGTTGGGGCCGTCCTCGCTCGGCTCCAGGGTGGTCCAGGGGCCCCAGCCGGTGCTTGCGTGGGCTCGGACCCGGACCTCCGCCCGCGCGCCGCTCCGCCAGGTGGCCGCCACCATGGTGAGCGGAGCCTGTACCTCCACCACCCCGGTGGCGCCAGCGGCACTGCGACCGAACGCCTCGCCACCCAGGCGCAACGAACCGGTGGACAACTCGTCCGGCCCCGGCTTCATCACCACCTGAACGGGAGGTGTCGGTCCGGCCACAGCCGCGACCGGCAGCACGATCGGCACCGCGATGGAGGCGCCCAGCAGAACTGGTGCCAGGAGGACAGGGAGACTACGACCGAGACATATCATCCCTGCCATCCTGCGTCACCAGTGGGGCTCATGTGAAGTCGAGTGGCTCAGTTCGTGATCGCTTCAGCTCGTAGAAGTACGGCACCTTGGCCACCGCCAGGCACCCGTCCCAGAGCTGTCCGGCCTGGTCTCCGCGCGGAATACTGCTCAGCACCGGGCCGAAGAAAGCGGCTCCGTCGATATGGATCGTGGGGGTACCCACGTCGTCGCCCACGGGATCCATGCCCTGGTGGTGACTACGGGCGACGGCTTCGTCCAGGCTCGCGTCGTCCATGGCTTCGACCAGTTCGGGTTCTAGACCGACCTCGGCCAACACCTCGGCGATCAATGCCCGGTCGATGCTTCGCTGGTGCAGGTGGATCCGCTCACCGAAGGCGGTGTACATGCCGAGCAGCACATCGTCGCCATGCTTGGCCGCGGCCGCGATCAGAACCCGGACCGGTCCCCAGGCGGGTGCCAGCATCTCGCGGTACTCGTCCGGAATGTCCTTGTCCTGGTTCAAGTAGGCCAGGCTCATCACGTGCCAGCGGATGTGCACGCCGCGCACCTGCTCCACCTCGAGCATCCAGCGCGAGGTGATCCAGGCGAAGGGGCACAACGGGTCGAACCAGAAGTCCGCGATCGGCGTCGTGGCGGTGTCAGTCGTCATGACCACATTCAACAGTCCGAGGCTGGCACCCATTCCATACCCATTCCACGGGGCGACCCGATCAGAGGAAGACGATGCCGATCGCGGCACCGAATGCCACCAGCCAGGCGCTGTTCAGTGACGTGAACCGGCACAGCAACGCCGAGACCAGGCACAGCGCGACGGCGCTCCAGGAGGTGACCGTCTGCCGGCCGAGCGCCCACGAGACGCTTACCAACAGCGCCACCGAAGCGGCGTTCACCCCGTCCAGCAGACCAGCGGTCCAGACAGAGTCCCGAAGTCGCCCGGTGACCCTGGTGAGAAGTGCGACGAAGCAGAAGCTGGGCAGGAAGATCGCCACCGTGGCGAGCACGGCCCCCGGCGGGCCCGCAACGACCTGACCGACGAAGGTGGCGGTGGTGAAGACCGGACCTGGCGTCACCTGACCGATCGCGATCGCATCCATGAGCTCGGCATCGCTCAGCCAGCCGAGCCGTACCACGAAATCCGAGCGCAAGAACGCGAGCAGCACATAGCCGCTCCCATAGAGCACCGCGCCGATCTTCAGCATGCTGAGGAACAGGGTACCCAGATCATGGCCGCCCGACCCCGGCACCACCACCAGGAGTGCCGAGACGATGCCCAGCGGGCCTCGTCCCTTGAAATCGCTCGCGACCAGGCGGCGATAGGCCACCGGCGCCAGGCCGATGATCGCTCCCGCCGCCAGGAGCATCAGCTCGCCCGCACCGAGAATCTGCCCGATCACGACGAGCACGACGATCACCAGTGAGAGCCATCGCGCCCGGAGCGCTCCCAGCAGCGGAACCAGCGCCGCCAACACGATGCCGAGCACTGCCGGCACGACACCGGCCAGGAGCGAGGTGAAGGCGGGGGTGGTCCCATGCTCGACATACCAGGCCGCCAGCAGGCCCACCAGCAGCGAGGCCGGCACGATGAAGCAGACTCCGGCCACGACGAGTCCTCGCCAGCCCGCTCGATGCCAGCCCAGATGGATCGCCAACTCGGTGGAGTTCGGTCCGGGAATCAGGTGGGTGGCCCCGACCAGATCGAGGAAGGCGGTGTCATCGACCCATTTGCGACGGGTCACGAGTTCGTGGCGCATCATCGCGATGTGGACGGCGGGTCCGCCGAAACCCACGATCCCGAGCCGTAAGAAGACCCCGGCGATCTCTCGCACGCGGGCCGCGCGGGACTGGGGTTCGGCCATGGGAGCACGGTGTCGCATCCAGATGACCGGAAGGTGAACCCGCGACCCGGCCCGGAGCCGGGGACATGACACGGCAAACCGTATGTCGGTGCTGAGGGAGCGACTGACATGATGACTGGCATGCCTGGAACCAATCTCACTCGGGACGAGGCCGCTACCCGCGCCTCGCTCCTGGACATCACGTCATATGCCATCGACCTGGACCTGACGACCGGTGTGGAGCGCTTCGCCTCCACCACCACCTGTGAGTTCACCTGCACCGAACCCGGTGCCGCCACCTTCGCCGACCTGGTCGACGCCGTGGTGCACGAGGTGACCCTGAACGGCCGCAGCCTGGACCCCGCGACCGTCTACGCCGACAGTCGCATCCAGCTCGATGACCTGGCAGCCGTGAACACTCTGGTGGTGCGCGCCGACTGCGCCTACACCAATATCGGTCAGGGCCTGCACCGGTTCGTAGACCCGGTCGATGACCGGGTCTACACCTACAGCCAGTTCGAGGTGCCCGATGCCCGGCGCGTCTACACGACCTTCGAGCAGCCGGATCTCAAGTCGGTCTTCACCTTCACCGTCACCGCGCCGGAGCAGTGGAAGGTCGTCTCCAACTCGCCCACCCCGATCCCCGAACCGATCGGCGAGGGCCGGGCCGTCTGGCGTTTCGAGCCGACCAAGCCGATGTCCACCTACATCACCGCGATCATCGCCGGGGAGTACCACGAGGTGCTGGACACCTACGAGGGCAAGTACGGCACCATCCCGCTCGGTCACTACTGCCGACAGTCGATCAAGCAGCATCTGGACCGCGACAAGCTGGTGCAGACCACGCAGAATGCCTTCGCATTCTTCGAGGAGCAGTTCGACTTCCCGTACCCGTTCGGCAAGTACGACCAGCTGTACGTGCCGGAGTACAACATGGGCGCGATGGAGAACGCCGGGGCGGTGACGCTGCGCGACGAGTACCTGCCGCGCTCGCGCCAGCCCCGTTCGTTCTACGAGTTCCGTACCTCGGTGATCACCCACGAGATGGCGCACATGTGGTTCGGCAACCTGGTCACCATGCAGTGGTGGGACGACCTGTGGCTCAACGAGTCCTTCGCCGAGTGGGCCTGCTACTGGTGTGAGGCCGAGGCCACCGAGTTCACCGATGCCTGGACCGGTTTCGCCAACGCCCGCAAACAGACCGGCTACCGCGCCGACCAACTGCCCTCCACCCACCCGATCGCGGCCGACAACGTCGACCTCGAGGCGGTCGAGGTCAACTTCGACATGATCACCTACGCCAAGGGGGCCTCGGTCCTCAAGCAACTGGTGGCCTGGGTCGGCCTGGACCCGTTCCTGGCCGGGTTGCGCCAGTACTTCAAGGACCACGCCTTCGGGAACGCCACCTTCTCCGACCTGCTCGCCGCGCTGGAGAAGTCATCGGGCCGGGAGCTGAAGGGCTGGGCCACCGAGTGGTTGCAGACCGCCGGGGTGAACACGCTGACCCCGGAGTTCGAGGTGGCCGCCGACGGCACCTACTCCTCGTTCGCGGTCCGGCAGAGCGCCGCCAGCGATCACCCGACCCTGCGTCGGCACCGACTCGGGATCGGCCTGTACAACGAGGTGGACGGGGCCCTGGTCCGCAGTGAGTACCTGGAGGTCGACATCCAGGGCGCCAAGACGTCGCTGGCGGAGTTGGTCGGCAAGACCCAGCCGGCCCTGCTGCTGCTCAACGACGAGGACCACGCCTACGCCAAGATCCGTCTGGACGAGAAGTCGATGGCCACCGCGGTCGCCTCGCTCTCGCAGATGCCGGATTCCCTGCCCCGAGCCCTGGTCTGGGGCTCGGCCTGGGACATGACCAGGGACGGCGAGATGTCCACGACCGAGTTCGTCCGCCTGGTGCTGGCCAATATCGGCTCGGAGACCGACTCGTGGGGTGTCACCCGGATCCCGGCGATGACTGCGATGGCGGTCAACTACTACGCCGCCGAGGCGAATCGCGACGCCCTGCGGACGGAATGGGAGCAGGGTCTGCGGCGACTGCTGGGCGCGGCCGAGGTCGGCAGTGATCATCAGCTCACCTTCGCTCGTCAGTGGGCCGCGGCAGCGCGTAGTGAGGAGGGACTGACCGAGATCGCCGCCCTGCTCGATGGCTCGCTGTCCTTCGACGGTCTGGCCGTCGATCAGGAGATGCGCTGGGGACTGCTGACCGCCTTGGCCGGCAAGGGACGGGTCGGTGAGGCCGAGATCGTTCTTGAACTGGAACGCGACAACACCATCTCGGGACAGGAGGCGGCCGCGGCCGCCCGCGCCGCCCGACCCACCGTCGAGGCCAAGGAGGCGGCCTGGGCGCTGGTGCTCGATCCGGAGACTCCCAACGAGACGGCCCGCGAGACGGTCTTCTCCCTGCATCGCTTCGGTCAGGAGGAGGCCACCGCCGGGTTCGTGGGGAGGTACCTGGAGGCCGCCGAGAGCGTGATGGAGACTCTCGGGTTCCACAAGGGATCGGTGGTGGTCGAGTACGGCTTCCCCAAGCAGTTGGGTGACGCCTCGGTACTTGCCCGACTCGACGCTTGGTTGGAAGGCTCCCCGGCCCCCAAGACCGCCAAACGCTACGTGCTGGAGGCCCGCGCTGACCTCGCCCGGGCGTTGACCGCCCGGGATCGCGACGCCAAGGCCTGACATCACCGCCGAGGGGGCACTTTTGCATCACCCCCGAGTAACAAGAATCGCCCCCTCAGCGGTGAGGGGGCGATTCTTGTTAGCGCGTCAGTAACAAATAGTGCCGTGTCGGCGGGGTTCAGTGGGCGGCGTCGGACAACTGGGCGAGAGCCCGCTTGAGGGCGCCGAGGGTGTCACCCTCGCTCAGTGAGGACTGCATGCCGAGCACGGCCAGTTCCAGCTGCTCGTCGCTGATCCGATTGCGCACCCGCTCGCCCGTGACGAGCTCTATCGCCCGGCGGGAGGGGTCGAGCATGATCAGCACACTGATCTCAGGAACGACCAGTCTGGCGTGCAGGGAGCGGGCGAAGTCGGCCGTCGAGCCGGTCGCGGCGCCCACATAGACGGAGAACTCGAACCGGGACGCGATCTCCGCGGCGCGGATGGTCCGGTCGAGCTCCGCCAACTCTCGGGTGGAGAGGTCAGTACGAGCCACTGGCTCCGCCGGTCGTGTGCTCGCCGCCGGCGGGCAACTCGGCGGCGCCCGCGCCGGGACCACCGACCCACTGAGCCGTCGAGGATCCACTCGGGGACAGGATCTTCTCGCCCTTGATCAGTTTGGGAAGCATCCCCAGAATCACCACGACCAGCACGATGAGGATCGGGAGCCCGCCGAACACGAGCAGCGCATGCAGAACATCCACCTTCTCCGGGTTCGACCACCCCTCGGGCACGTCGGCGGAAGCAGGCGAGGCGATCAAGGCGGCGGCAACGGCAGCAGCGATTGCGCCGGCACGCAGGGCACGACGGGAGGCAGGCATACGGGAGCTCACATGTCGAAGGCTACCCAACCCTCGCCCTTCATGGGGATCCGGGTCGGGACACGAGCGCAGCCAGCGGCCCGGCACAATGGGCTGCGTGAGCACCCAGACCACGTTCTACGAGGCCATCGGCGGGATGGACACCATCACGACGATCGTCGACCGCTTCTACGCGGGCGTTGCCAGTGACCGATTGTTGCGCCCGATGTACGAGGAGGAGGACCTGGCTCCGGCCGCGGAGCGATTCGCCCTGTTCCTGGCCCAATACTGGGGCGGGCCGCACACCTACTCCGAACGCAGAGGACACCCGCGGCTGCGGATGCGCCATGCCCCCTTCGAGGTCACCCCAAGCGCTCGGGACGCCTGGCTCAGGCACTTCCGCGATGGTCTGGACGCCGCGGAGTTGGAGCCGGAACTCGATACCCAGTTCTGGGAGTACGTCACCCACGCCGCCCAGTTTCTGGTGAACACCCCCGAGTGAGCCAGCTCGACAGATGCCGGTTCAACCGAGTAGTTGCGACAACGCCGTTCGCAGTCGGGCACTGGGCTCCACGGCTCGCCCCGTCTCGGCGTCGAAGAAGACCACGGCGGACCGCCCACGAGCCATCAGCTCGTCACCGTCGCGGATGTCGGTCTGCACGGTGAGCGACTTGTTGCCCATCCGCACGATCCTGGACCAGGCGTCGTACGGTGCCTCGCGCAGAGTCAGACTGCGTCGGTACTCCACCTCGATCCCGGCCACGACCATCTGCATCTTCCTCTCGTCCACTCGGGCGGCGAGGTCGGTGAACATCGAGATCCGGGCCTCCTGCAGATAGGTCACGTACTGCACGTTGTTCACGTGCCCGTAGGGGTCCAGATCCGAGAAGCGCACCGCGACCGGATAGGCCGAGTCGTGCGTCCCCTGCCCCACTCCCTCGTGCCAGGGTCCGAGCGGTGCCGGCACCGTCGGCTCCAACAGAGCCACCAGCGCTTCCTTCTCGGTTCGGCTGATCCGACGTGGACGCTCCGAAGCGAAGTCGAAGGGGGTGAGACGAGTGCTGGCCCGCAGATACACCACTCGGCCCGCTGGTGTCTGATCGAACATCTCGTAGGCCATCGTGAAGCTGGCCGCACGTACCTCGGTCACCCAGCATTCGATGATCACCGGAGCCGACCGGTAGTGCAACGGAGCGAGGTAGTCGAGCCGGTGATCGACAACGACGAGTCCGGCACTCCCGTCCTCGGAGCGCAGGGCCGGCGAGTGCCGACGCATCATGTCGACCCGGGCCTCCTGCAGATAGTCGACGTAGGCGACATTGTTGACGTGGCCGAGCGGGTCCTGGTCGGCCCAACGCAGTGGGCATTCGTAGTGGTGACGCACGTTCTCAGCCTGGCAGAAGCACCGACCGGTGACTCCCGGTGACCAACGCTCGGCCAGCGGCACGAGATCTGCCTCACACGACGTGGCCGGATCGAGGAGTGCGGGCGGTAACGGGGATCCTGTGGCCTCGGGCCGATATCGTTCGGCGCATGGACCTGGATGAAACCCGCTGGTTGAGCTCCGATGAGCAGCGCTCCTGGCGCGCCCTGATCGTGGGGATGACGCTACTCACGGACCAGCTCGACACGGAGCTGCACCAGTCGTTCGACCTGTCGTTGACGGAGTACGAGATCCTGGTCCGGCTCTCGGAGGCACCGAACCGCCGTCTTCGGATGGCTCAGGTGGCCGACGCACTGGCGCACAGCCGGAGCCGGGTGACCCACACCGTGAAGCGGCTGGAGGATGCGGGCTATGTGGAGCGGTGCACCACGCCCGAGGACGGACGAGGGGTGGTCGCCTCGATGACCGACGAGGGCTGGCGAGTCCTCGGTGAGGCGGCCCATCTGCATGTACGAGGGGTACGCGAGTACCTGGTGGACCTGGCGTCCCCCGAAGACTTCGCCGCATTGGGCCGAGTGATGAACTCGGTCACCGATGCTCTGATCGCCGACCACCCGGAGCGCGACATCCGCTGATCTCGCGCCCGGGGTGATCGACCATGCCACTTAATCCCGAGTCAGGCGGCGGTGGGTGACCCGGTGCGGCCTAGCGGCCTCGATGCCGAGCCGCTCGACCTTGTTGGCCTCGTAGGAGGCGAAGTTACCCTCGAACCAGAACCACTTGCCGCCGTCTTCCTCATCGCCCTCCCAGGCCAGGATGTGAGTGGCGACCCGGTCCAGGAACCAGCGGTCGTGCGAGGTGACCACGGCACAGCCGGGGAACTCCAGGAGCGCGTCCTCGAGGCCGGACAGGGTCTCTACGTCCAGGTCGTTGGTGGGCTCGTCGAGGAGCAGCATGTTGCCGCCCATCTTCAGCGTCAACGCCAGGTTGAGCCGGTTGCGCTCACCGCCGGACAGCACTCCGGCCTTCTTCTGCTGGTCGGGGCCCTTGAACCCGAACGAGGCGACGTAGGCCCGCGAGTTCATCTCGAAGTTGGCGACCTTGATGAAGTCCAGGCCGTCGGAGACGACCTCCCAGACGTTCTTGTTCGGGTCGATCCCACCTCGGCTCTGGTCGGCATAGGAGATCTTCACGGTGTCGCCGACCTTGAGGGTGCCCGAGTCCGGGGTCTCCTCTCCGGTGATCATCCGGAACAGCGTCGTCTTGCCGACACCGTTGGGCCCGATCACACCGACGATGCCGGCCCTGGGCAGTGTGAACGAGATGTCGTTCCACAGCGTGCGACCCTCGTAGCCCTTGTTCAGGTTGCGGGCCTCCAGCACGATGTCGCCCAGGCGCGGGCCCGGCGGGATGTTGATGTCGGCGGTGTCGATCTTGCGGGCCTTGTCGGCCTCAGCCGCGAGCTCTTCGTAGCGAGCCAGACGCGAGCGGCTCTTGGTCTGCCGGGCCTTGGCGTTGGAACGCACCCACTCGAGTTCCTTCTCGAGCATCTTGGCGCGCTTGGCGTCCTTCTGGCCCTCGATCTTGAGGCGTTCCTTCTTGGTCTCCAGGTAGGTGGAGTAGTTGCCCTCGTAGCCGTGGATCGAGCCGCGGTCGACCTCGGCGATCCACTCGGCCACGTTGTCCAGGAAGTACCGGTCGTGGGTGATCGCCATGACGGCGCCGGGGTAGGACTTGAGGTGGCCTTCCAGCCACTGCACAGACTCGGCGTCGAGGTGGTTGGTGGGTTCGTCGAGGAGCAGCAGGTCGGGCTGCTCGAGCAGCAGTTTGCACAGCGCCACGCGGCGGCGTTCACCACCGGAGAGGTTGTCCACGATCGCCTCCGGCGGAGGACAACGCAGCGCATCCATGGCCTGTTCCAGGCGCGAATCGATGTCCCAGGCGTTGATATTGTCCAGGTAGGTCTGGAGGTTCCCGGTCTCCTCCATCAGGGCATCGGTATCGGCGTCCGGCTCACCCATCTCCATGTAGGCGTCCTCGAGGCGCTTCATCTTGCCCTTGATGTCGCTGACCGCCTCCTCGACATTCTCCAGGACGGTCTTGCCCTCGGTCAGAGGCGGCTCCTGCTGGAGCATCCCGACGGTCGCATTGGGATCCTTGATCGCGTCACCGTTGTTGGGCTGCTCCAGCCCCGCCATGATCTTGAACAGTGTGGATTTACCCGCACCGTTGGGTCCGACCACACCGATCTTGGCGCCGTGCAGGAACGAGAGGGTGACGTTGTCGAGGACGACCTTGTCACCGTGGGCCTTACGCACATTGCGCAGGGTGAACACGTATTCAGCCATGGGTGGAAGCCTACCGGGACGAGGTCTCCACTGCGGACCCGGCGTCTACCGCGGACCCGAGACCCACCAGCGGGGAACACCGTGGAGGTCACTCGGTGACATTCGAGTCGATCGGTGGAGTCAGCTGCGCGCGGCCACGACCCCGGCGCGAACCCGCTCGTAGGCCTCCAACTCGGCCTGGACCGGGCGCACCACGAGTTCGTCGGCGACGTCCGAGATCGCCCGACGCAGCTTCTTGTCCGCAGTCCGCGCCTTGGCTCGAGCGGTGCTGGCGACCAGCAATCGACACGCCAGCGCCAGGAGGATGCCCAGGCCCAACCCACCGATGAACAAGAACGTCGGCAGCGGTAGGCCACCCACCTCGGGGCTGTGCACCTCGGGAAGCCCGAGGAACGAACCGAAGGCCAACAACGCGAGCCAGCCGCCGCCCACGGCCGCGCACAGGATGAACAGCCACTGCAGCAGATGCACCATCGAGGTCCACCACGGCAGCCGCTCCACCCCGAGATCCGTCTCCGCCAGCGCCTTGTCCAAGGCGTTCGCGGTCTCGGGGAGCCGGGCGACCGAGGCCCTGCGTACCGAGTCCACCCAGGGCCGGTTCATGGCGGTGGTGGCGTCCTCGGCCAGCGCCCGGACCTGGGCGTCGACCTGTGCCCGCTGAACCTGGGTGGCCTGCGGGATCGAGGTCCGTGGCGAACCGGTCAGCATCTTTCCGGCAGTGCCCAGGTCCAGATGCAGTCGTTTCAGCGGATCGGGCCGCAGCCGGCCGGCCCAGGCCACCAGGGGCCAGCCGGTGGCTCGCGAGGCGCGCAACCGGGTGGACTCGGCTACCGCCTCGACCACGGTCGGCACTCCGGCCGAGTTCGCCAGCGCCTCGTTGAGCGAGGCGATCCGCTCCTTGCTGAGTTTGGCCGCCGGAGCCTCGCCGCTGGCCACACCCAGTCTTTCGGCCGCGGTACGCAGGTCCGCCACCAGTCGGGCCCGGGTGGCCTTCTTGGCCTCGACCCGGGTGCGGATCTCGGACTTGAGCTCGTCGATTCCCCAGCCCTGCTTGGCGCTCACCCCGATCACCGGCACCGAGCCGAGACCGTCCTGTTCGAGCAGTCGGCGGACGTCGGCCAGCATCGCGGCCCGCCGGTCCTCGGGAACCCGATCGAGCTGGTTGAGCACCACGACCATCACGTCCGCATGCCCGGCCAAGGGGGCCAGGTATCGGTCGTGGACGGCGGCGTCGGCGTACTTCTGAGGGTCGAGCACCCAGACCAGCAGGTCCGCCAGCTGGACCAGCCGGTCGACCTCCAGATGGTGACTGACCTCGGTGGAGTCATGGTCGGGGAGATCGAGCAGGATGGTGCCCTTGAGCGCGTCGTCCTCCCGACCGGTGGAGAGCATCGAGTCACGGGTGATCTGGTGTCGCGCCGGGATACCGAGCCACTCCAAGAGCTCGGCGGCGCCCTCGCTTCCCCAGACGCAGGCGGTTGCCCAGGAGGTGGTGGGGCGGCGCACCCCTACCGCGGAGAGCTCCAGGTCGGTCAACGCGTTGAAGGTCGAGGACTTGCCCGATCCGGTCGCACCGGCCAGCGCCACCACGGTGTGGTCGGCGGAGAGCCGCAGACGGCCGGTGGCGCGTTCGACCACCTGCTGGGTCTCACCGATCAAGGATTCGTCGAGCCGTCCGGTAGCAGCGTCCACGGCGCTCTCGAGTCCTTGGACTCGAGACGCGAGGTCGGGACTGCGGGAGACCAACTTCTTGGCCCCCTCGAGCAAGGAGGTCATGCGCTCCCTCAGCAATTATCGGTAGGCGATTTTCGGCAGACGATCGACGGCGTTCGCCCTCAGCCTATCCGCCCGTCACCAGTTCCGGGGTCGGAGGTGCTGGGTCGCTCCACCGCGGTCAACGAAGTGGTGTCCGGGGCGTCGTCCGCCAGGGTGCCGTCGGCTCCCTGTCGAGCCGCGAAGCGCAGGTCGTCGACCCGGTGCACCGCGGTTCGCAGGGCATCGGGTGCGTCCGGTTCGAGTTCGAGGGAGTCAAGCAGGCTCGAGAAGCGCTCCTGCTCGGCATCCATCAACAGTCGGATCCGGCGCTCCAGGTCGGTGCGGGCCCGGTGTGCCAGGGAACGCACGGCCTGGTCTCCGAAGACCGCCTCCAACAGTTTCTGGCCCAACACCGCGGATCCGCCGGCGACGCCCACCTCGGCGCCCAGGAGTCCCCCGGTGTGGGCGAAGACCACGATCATCAGCGCCACCCCGAGCCCGTTCACCCCGAAGGCCAGGAAGCGCGCGGTGGATCGCTTGTCCGCTCCCTCGGTGCGCACCATGTCGAGCACATCGGACTGCCAGTCCCGGACCGCCTGCTCGGCTGAACGACGCAGTTCGCGCGAGGCCCGGCTCAGGTCCTCACCGGCATCGGTCAGCAACGCCTGACCTGGCGCCAGACTGCGCCAGGAGGCTGCGGCCTGCTCGGCAGCGGCCTCGGCATGCTCCAGGATCAGCGTCTCGAGCCCGGACTCGACCGCCACCGTCACCCGCTCGGCCTGCTGGGGTTTACCGCGCACCGCATTCACGATCCGGTCCCGCAGCCAGCCGACCTTGGTCTCCAGGCTCTTCAGCAGTTCCCCGGTTCCGACGAACTCCTGCCAGCGCACCAGCACCTCGCCACGCAGCATGGTGCCGTCGGCCGATGCCTCGACCAGTGCGTCCCTACTGCCGCGATAGGCGTGTTCCACCTGCTCACGCAGCCGAGCGACCATCTCGACCTGTTCCCCGGTCGCGTCGGCCACCCGGTGACTGCTCCGGGCCACATTGCGGACCGCGCCGTCCAGAGTCTGGCGTACCACCGCGGCGCGGGCATCCGAGTCGGCCGCGAGCGCCCCCAGCCAGCCACGGATCTCGGTGACGTGGTCGGGAGGCAACAGGCCCAGCTCGTTGACCGGGCCCTCGTGGACGACGAACAGGGGCGAGTCCTTCAGCCCTCGACTGGCCAGCATCCGGGCCAGATGGGTCGCCACCGTCTCGACGTCGTCGGCCGGAGTCCGATCCAGCACGATGGCCACGGCCGTCGAGCGGTCCGCGGCCCCCCGCAGGAAATCCCACGGCACCTGGTCGGCATACCGGGCCGCCGAGGTGACGAACAGCCACAGATCCGCCGCGGCCAGCAACTGGGCGGCCAGGATCCGGTTCCGCTCCTCGACCGAGTCGATGTCCGGCGCGTCCAGGATGGCCAGCCCCCGGGGCACCGTGTCGGAGGCGACCAGTTGCAGGGCATCGGGATCATCGGTGGGTCGGGTCACCCGCTGCAGGTCGGGCAGCAACCGATCCTGCCCGAACCAGGAGGCGTCCTCCGGGTTGTGCACCAGAACCGGGCTCCTGGTGGTGGGCCGCAACACACCGGGGGCGGTGACCCGCCGACCCACCAGCGAGTTCACCAGCGTCGACTTACCGGCACCGGTACCCCCGCCGACGACCGCGAGCAGGGGGGCGTCGACGGTCATCAATCGGGGAATGACGTAGTCCTCGAGCTGGTCCACCAGCTCGGCCCGGGTGGCTCGGATCTCCACCACACCGGGTAGGTCGAGTGGCAGGCTGGCCGCGGTGAGCCGACCGCGGAGCCGGACCAGTGCGGTCAGCAGGCGGGTGTTCTGCGGGCCTGCGTCCGGGCGCGGCTGATCGTCGCCTGAGGCGGAGGTCCCAGTGTCATGAGGCTGGGTGTCCTGGGGCTGGTCGTTCATCGGGTCGGCACCACCTGTCCGGGGAATGCGATGAGGGGGCGAACGGCACGGAGTCTGGTCACATACTCCCGGCCTCGGGTCTCGAAGTCAGGAGGCGGGGTCCCTTTCAGGTATCGATAGTGCAGGAATCCCAGCTCCACCGCGGTCTGTTGGTAGTCCCGCATCAACCGGACGGAGGCCTCGCCACCCGACTGCCGAGCGTACCGACGACCGCGTCTGCGGGCCCGCAGATCGACCAGCCAACCGATGTCGGAGGCCGGTAGCAGGCCGCGGCCGGCGGCGTCGTGCAGAGCCACGGTCAACATCCGCCGCTCGTGACTACGGCGGAACACCGCGAACCCGATCATCAGCACGAACAGCGGCGCCATCAGCACCAGGTACACCACCAGGAAGCCACCGAAGAGTCCGACATTGGAAGCGTTCCACAGCGCGTGCAGGCCGACCGCGCACAGATAGCCGAGTACCGGAGCCCCGAACCGCACGGTGCGGGAGCGAGACCCCACCGCGACGCCGACCCCTACCCCGACACACACGGTGAAGAGTGGGTGCGCGAACGGGCTGATCAGACACCGCCAGATGAAGGTGCCCGCCAGGGCCTGACCCGGCTCCAGCCCCATCGCCGGATCCGAGGAGGCCGCGTCGTTGAGATAGAGGATGTTCTCCACGAAGGCGAAGCCGACACCGACCATGCCCGCATAGACGATGCCGTCGAGGACCCCGTCCAGTTCAGCACGACGCCACCACAGCAGGAACAGCAGGAAGATGCCCTTGGCGGCCTCCTCCACGACCGGCGCTACCACGGCAGCCGATCTGGTGGCATCCACGTAGATCCAGGACTCCCCGATCGCCGAGACCACGATGGTCACCCCGGTGGCCGCGAACGCGCCCCAGGCCAGTCCGCTGACCAGCAGCGAGCGAGGTTCGGGTTCGTAACGGTCCAGCCACAGGAAGGCGCCCAGTACCGGCCCGACCGGGACCGCCGCGAGCACCGCCGCCAAGACCAGAGTGCTGTGCTCACCCGACATGGCGAAGACCAATGCCATCACCACCGCACCGGCCAGCACGACAACGCTGACCACGACGGTGAACAGGACGCTGTCCCGGCGGCTGCGCGGCATGAGTCTGACCCTATCGGCCCCGGGCCCTCGCTCACGCCTCCCACTTCAACCGGCCGCGTAGGCTGGTGCCCGTGAGCCAGCAGAACTCCTCCTCCGATCAGAACCTGTCCGACACCGCGAAGACCGAGTCGCACGACCCCGCAGTGCCGGCCGCGTATGCCGCGTTCATGCGCACCGGGTGGGGAGAGCGCGCGCTCGAGGTACCGGCCCACCCGATCACTCCGTGGGCGGCCGCGCGCCGCGACCAGTTGGCCCAGGCGTTTCCCGGCGAACGGTTGGTGGTGCCGGCCGGTACCTACAAGACCCGTGCCAACGACACCGACTACCGATTCCGCCCCGACACGGCCCACACCTGGCTCTCCGGGAACCAGACCACCGATGCGGTCCTGGTGATCGAGAACGGCGAATCGGTGCTGTACGCCCGTCCGCGGTCCAGCCGGGAGACCGACGAGTTCTTCCGGGACCGTCAGTACGGCGAGCTGTGGGCCGGTCGGCGTCCCTCGCTGGACGAGATGAGCGCCTCGCTGGGCCTGGAGGTCCGGCACGTCGACGACCTGGACGCCCGGCTGTCCCAACAGGGCAAGACACGGGTGCACCGGGGGGTTCAGGCCGGGGTCGACTCCCTCGCCCTGGGCGAGGACGCCGGGGACCAGGAGTTCAGCCGGGTGCTCAGCGAGATGCGTCTGGTCAAGGACGAGTGGGAGGTCGCCGAACTGCAGGAGGCCTGTGACATCACCACCCTGGGCTTCACCGACTCGGTCCGCGAGTGGGACCGGGTCCTGGAGTTCGGTGAGCGCTGGATCGAGGGCACCTTCTTCCGCCGGGCCCGGGCGATGGGCAACGACATCGGCTACGACTCGATCGTGGGCGGCGGCTCGCATGCCACCACGCTGCACTGGATCGACAACACCGGCCCGATCGTGCCCGGCCAGATGGTGCTGCTCGACATGGGAGTGGAGGGCCGCAACCTGTACACCGCGGACGTGACCCGCACGCTGCCGATCGACGGCACGTTCACGCCGCTGCAACGCGAGCTCTACACCCTGGTCTTCAACGCCCAGCAGGCCGGCATCGAGGCGATCCGTCCCGGCGTCGCGTTCACCGCCGGACACGACGCGGCGATGGCGATCCTGGCTCAGGGGCTGGGCGATCTCGGTCTGCTTCCGGGCAGTGTGGCCGAGGCCCTCGACCCGGCCTCGAAGGTCTATGCCCGCTGGACCCTGCACGGGGTCAGCCACATGCTCGGGATGGACGTGCACGACTGCGCCGCGGCGGCACCCGACAAGTACGCCAAGGGCACCCTGGCCGAGGGCATGGTGCTGACCGTGGAGCCGGGCCTGTACTTCCAGAGCGACGATCTGCTGGTACCCGAGGAACTGCGCGGTATCGGGATCCGGATCGAGGACGACATCCTGGTCACCGCCGACGGTTCGAAGAACCTCTCCGCCGCGCTGCCCCGCGATCCCGACGGGGTCGAGGAGTGGATGGGCAGCCTGCTCGGTGGCTGATCAGGCCTCCTCAGTACTGCTCGACTGCGCACACTTCAGCGCAGGACGCTGTGGTTCGTGCCGCTGGCTTCCGGTCCCGCTCCCCCAACAGTTGGCCCGTAAGACCGAACAGGCCGGCGCGCTGCTGAGCGGTTCGGCCACCGGGCTGGTCTGGGACGACCCGGCGGTGGCGCCGGTATCCGGATTCCGCAACAAGGCCAAGGTCGCCGTCGGCGGTACCAGTCAGGAGCCGACTCTCGGTCTGGTCGCTCTGGACGGATCCAGTACCGATCTACGCGACTGTGCGTTGTACGAGCCGGCCCTGCACCGGGTGCTCCCGATCCTGGCCGAGTTCATCGGCATCGCCTCGTTGGCGCCGTACCGGATCGTGGACCGACGAGGCGAGCTGAAGCACCTCCTGGTGACCGTCTCGCCGACCGGTGACCTGATGGTCCGGTTCGTGCTCCGTTCCACCGAACCCGAGTCCCGGATCCGCAAGCACCTGCCCGGACTGTTGGACAGGATCCCGCGACTACGGGTCGTGTCGCTCAACATCCAACCCGAGCACAAGGCCGTGCTCGAGGGTGAACGCGAGATCGTACTGACCGAGGCCGACCTGCTGCAGATGCCGTTGCGACTACCCGATCGGGTGCTCCCGCTCGCGCTGCGCCCCCAGGGTTTCTTCCAGACCAACAGTGCCGTGGCCACCGAGTTGTATGCCACCGCGGCAGCCTGGACCCGGGACCTGTCCCTGACCGGCATCTGGGACCTCTACTGCGGCGTGGGCGGCTTCGCCATGGCCCTGGCCGGGCCGGGCCGGGAGGTGATCGGAGTCGAGGTCTCCGCCGAGGCCGTGGCAGCCGGCAACGCGACCGCACCCACCGGGGTGACCTTCATCGCCGGGGACGCCACCGCGTATGCCCTGACCAGCACCACCACACCCGACCTGGTGGTGGTGAATCCGCCCCGCCGCGGGATCGGAGCCGAGCTGGCCGGGTGGATCGAGGCCAGCGACATTCCGCAGGTGCTGTACTCCAGCTGCAATGCGGCCAGTCTGGCCGACGACCTGGCTCGGATGGGGTCGCTACGGCCGGTCCGGGGCCGGGTTCTGGACATGTTCCCCAATACCGCGCACTACGAGGTCCTGGTGATGCTGGACCGGGGTATCGGCTGACACTCAGGAAACGTTAAGGTCTCCCCCGCTGTGTGCTCTTGCACCCGGTCAGTCGACCCCGAGGAGAAGCCGTGTCCTGGACCTTGCACGGAGACGGACGCAACGTCTCCGCCGACGAGATCGTGAAGCCGGGTGAGCGACTGAGCTGGCCGCGCACCATCGGGCTGGGTGGCCAGCACGTGATCGCCATGTTCGGGGCCACCTTCCTGGTGCCGATCCTGACCGGGTTCCCGCCCAGCACCACGTTGCTCTTCTCCGGTATCGGCACGATCCTGTTCCTGCTGATCACCCGCAACCGGGTGCCCAGTTACCTCGGTTCCTCGTTCGCCTTCATCGGCCCGGTGATCGCGGCGAGTTCGGGCGATGACTTCGGCGACGCCCTGTTCGGCATCGTGATCACCGGTATCGCGTTGGCGTTGGTCGGGCTGTGGGTGAACAAGGTCGGCACCGGCTGGATCCATGCGGTGATGCCGCCGGTGGTGATGGGCGCGATCGTGGCCCTGATCGGGTTCAACCTCGCCCAGGCCGCCTGGAACAACGTGGTCGGCACCCACGGCGACACCGACAACCCCGGCATCCAGCACGCGCTCTCCGGTGACCAGGTCAACGACAAGAGCCTCACCCTGGCCGTGGTCACCCTGCTGGCGGTCTGCGCGATCGCCGCGCTGTTCCGCGGCATCCTCGGCCGGATCGCCGTGCTGCTCGGATTCGTGGTCGGCTACCTGGTCGCCTGGGCCATGGGAGTGCTGGACTTCAGCTCCGTCAAGGCCGCCGACTGGATCGGACTGCCCGAGTTCCACCACCCCACCGTCGCCTGGTCGGTACTGCCGATGTTCATCCCGGTGGTCTTCGTACTGGTCGCCGAGAACGTCGGCCACGTCCGCAGCGTCGCGCTGCTCACCGAGGACGACTCGATCAACGACCTGACCGGTCGCACCCTCTTCGCCGACGGCGCCCCCACCGTGGTGGCGAGCATGGCCGGACGTACGGCCACCACCACCTACGGCGAGAACATCGGCGTGATGAGCGCCACGCGGGTCTTCTCCACGGCCGCCTACTGGGTGGCCGGTCTGACCGCGGTGGTGCTCTCGCTGTCGCCCAAGTTCGGACAGTTGCTGTTCACGATCCCCAGCGGCGTGATCGGCGGAGTCACCGTGGTCCTCTACGGCGTGATCGGCCTGATCGGGGTCCGGATCTGGATCGACAACAAGGTCGACTTCGGCTCCCAGCGCAATCTGTTCTCGGTTGCCGCGGCGCTGATCGTGGCCATGGGCATGGGCAATTACACGCTCAAGTTCGGGGACATCGATCTGGGCGGGATCGCGATCGCCACCGCCGCCGTGCTGGTGCTCTACCACGGCATGGGTGCCCTGCAGCGGCTCCGAGGTCCGCTCTCCGCTGATCGCTGAGCACCGATCAACCGGGCCGGGATCGCTAATCTCGTACCAGCGGCGCTAGGGCCGCTGGTACGTAGCCGGATCACGGGCGGAGTGGGCGCAGCGCATGGAAGATCTCTCGATCCTGATGGTGACCTCGGTCCTGGTGATCGTGGTGATCGCGCACTTCGCTCCCAGGATCGGGGTCGCCGCACCGATCCTTCTGGTCGCCGCCGGAGTCGGATCGAGCTATCTGCCCGGGATGCCGGCGGTCGAACTCGACCCACACATCCTGCTCACCGTGGTGTTGCCCCCGATCCTGTATGCGGCGGCGGTGACCGTGCCGGCCAGCGAGTTCCGGCGCAATCTCCAGGCGATCTCGGCCCTGGCCGTGGTCCTGGTGCTGCTCTCCGCGGTGCTGGCCGGGCTGTTGCTGCACTGGCTGATGCCGCAGATCCCGATGGCCACCGCCATCGCCCTGGGCGCTGTGGTGGCACCACCCGACGCGGTGGCGGCGACCTCGATCGGCAAACGACTAGGTCTGCCGCCCCGCCTGCTGGTGGTGCTGGAGGGCGAGGGCCTGGTCAATGACGCAACCGCCCTGGTGCTGCTACGTACCGCGGTCGCGGCCACCGCGGGCGGGGTCTCCTGGCTGGGTGTCTCCTGGGACTTCATCGAGGCGGTGCTGGTGGCGATCGTGATCGGCACCGTGGTGGCTCTGATCGCGGTCAGGATCCGGGCCGCGCTCGCGGAGCCGGTGCTGAGCACCGCGATCTCGTTGACGGTGCCGTTCATCGCCTTCGTCCCGACCGAGGAGCTCGGTGGTTCGGGAGTCCTCGCCGTCGTGGTGGCCGGACTCATCACCGGCTATCGGTCCACCCGGGCCTTCGGAGCCCAGGACCGGATGAACGAACGGGTGAACTGGCGCACCCTGCAACTGCTGCTCGAGAACGGCGTCTTCCTGCTGATGGGCTACCAGATGAAAGATCTGGTCACCGATGTCGCCGAGAACTCCGTGCACGGGGTGATGCCCACCGTGTTGGTCGGGCTGGCGCTCACCCTGCTCCTGGTCGCCGTCCGGGTCCTGTTCATGCTGCCGCTGGTCGGTTGGCTGCGGGCCCAGCAGAGACGCGGGGAGGAACTGGCCCCCAGACTCGCCGTGCTGCAACAGAGGCTGGCCACCTACGACCCCGAGCCCCGGCAGGCCTCACGACTTCGCCGATTCCGGCGCCGGGTGGACCGCAAGGTGGCGGATCTGTCGGTTCTGGAACGCAACGCTCTGGGGTGGCGCGGTGCCGCCGTCCTCGGCTGGTCCGGCATGCGAGGGGTGGTCACCCTGGCCGCCGCCCAGTCGCTGCCGGCCGATACCCCGATGCGGTCACAGCTGATCCTGATCGCGTTCACGGTCGCGCTGGTCACCCTGGTCGGGCAGGGCGCCACCCTGCCCCTGCTGATTCGCTCGCTGAAGGTGCGCGGGACCGACCAGGAGGCCGAGGCCCAGGCGCTGGCCTCGCTGATGGAAGAGATCGGCAGCGTGATGCTCGAGGCACTGGAGAATCCCGAGCTGAGTCGCGCCGACGATGTTCCGTTCGATGCCAGGGTCGTCGAGCAGGGGCAGGTATTCATCCGGCAGCTGCTCTCCCGGGTAGCCGGTTCCCCGGAAGCCAAGGCGGTGCTGACCCAACGCCGGGAGCTGCGGCTCCAACTGCTCGAAGCCGGCCTGGCGGCGATCCGGGACGCCGGCACCTCGGGTGAGTACAACGCCCACACCCTGGCCCGGGCTCAGCAACTTCTCGACGCCGAGATCATCCGGTTGGAGGCCGGAAGCAGGGCCATCAGCTGAAGCCCCGGGCTCAGTGTTCGGGGCGCCTGCTCAGGTATGCACCGGGCTGCGGTAGGGAACGGTGGCCTGCTGCAGGACCGCGACGGCCGCCAACTGGGAGCGCACCTCGAGCTTGCGCAGGATCGACTTGACCTGGCTCCGCACCGTGGCCACATTGACCCGGCCGGCCTCGGCGATCTCCTGCACCGGATGCCCACCGGACAACGCCCGCAGTACCTCCATCTCCCGCGGAGTGAGCCGCTCCAGGCGCTCGATCACGCTGCGCTCCTGGGCGTCGCGCTGCTGCCATTGGTCCAACACGTGCACCCGTCGGGTCTCCGGCATCACCTCGGTGCCCTGGCTGACCTTCACCAGGGCGTCGGTCAACTGATCCAGACCGATCGCCATCGGCAGCACCGCACTGGCTCCGGCCTCGAGGCCCGCTCCCCAGTACGGTCCTTCCGGGCTGCCGGTCAGCAACAGCCACGGCAACCGATCCACCTCCCGCAGGATCCGCAGCGCGTCACGGATGTGCAACGGATCCAGCATCTCCTGAACCAACAGGCCGACATGGGGATGTTGTTCGTCGACCATCCGCATCGCCTGGCGCGGCAGTACCTGTCTGCGAGGCTTGCCCACCCCCACCACCTCGAACGGGCGACGCCGCAACGCGACGCGGATCGCTTCGCTGGTCAGGTACTGATCACACAGCACCATCACCCGGATCGGTGTCATCGGACGTCGCGCACTGGGCATCCGGACCGATCGGTCGGACTTCACACTCATGCATCCCCCCATTCACCGGACCCCATGGGAGTCCACTCCACGACTTCTGGAGTTCTGGAAGAGTAGGCCGAGTACCACGACAACTCGGCCCCCACGAGATAAGTTCCCCCATATGAATGAGGGTTCAAACCTGTTCTGAAGACCTGTCCCGAAGATCGGGTCCGATCGAGTGCTGGGGGGCGCTGGTGAGGCAACGGCAAGACACCCGGCCCACGGCACTCGCGCCCGGGCGCGAGGCCCCCGAAGGGCTGCGTTGGCAGCGCCGCGACGCCCGGCTGCTCACCCTCGTCTTCCTGGCCTTCCCTCTGTGGTGGGTCCTGGGCCTGACCGCTCTGGCTCCTATCCTGCTCGCGGTCTGGCTGGCCTGGTCGATGGCCCACCAGCCCGAACGGATCCGGCTTCCGGGTGGCAGTACCTGGTGGCTGCTCTTCCTGGTCTGGGTACTGCTCGGCGTCTTCGTGCTGTGGGTGAACGCTCCGCTGGCCCAGCCCGGGGGTGGGTTCGGCCGGTTGCTGGTCTTCGCACTCCAGCTCGTCTGGTATCTGGCAGCCACCTCGATCCTGCTCTGGATCGCCAACACCTCGCGCACCGAGGTGCCGGACAGACTTCTCTGGCTGGCCTTCGGCTCCCTGTTCGTGGTGACCACGGCCGGAGGTGTGTTGGGGGTGGTGGCGCCGGGGCTGGAGTTCCGTTCCGCGATCGAATACGTCCTGCCGGGTGGGCTCCGGGCGAACGAATTCGTTCGCTCACTGGTGCACCCCCAGGTCTCCGATGTGCAGACCGTGCTGGGCCGCGCGGAGCCTCGACCCAAGGCCCCCTTCCCGTACTCCAACACCTGGGGATCGGTGATGGCGCTGTCCCTCGTCTTCGGGGCGGCCGCGCTGGTCCAGGCCCGGCGGCGGGCCCGACTGCTCGGGATCGCGGTGCTCCTGGTGGCCAGCGTGCCCATCGTCTACTCGCTCAACCGCGGATTGTGGGCCTGCCTGGGGCTGGGAGCCATCGGCGTGATGATCCTCGCGGTGGTCCGCCATCGCAATGCCGCCACCATGGGCGCCCTGGCGGTGGCCGTTCTGGCCGCCGTGGTCCTGGCCCTGGGGCCGCTGGGCACTCTGGTGCAGGAACGGCTCGACCACCAGCACAGCAACGATCGCCGGGGGCAACTGCTCT
Organism: uncultured Nocardioides sp.; assembly: GCA_964396585.1. Classification (GTDB taxonomy): domain Bacteria; phylum Actinomycetota; class Actinomycetes; order Propionibacteriales; family Nocardioidaceae; genus Nocardioides. The sequence continues at coordinate 19,321 of CAYNFY010000026.1, read as the reverse complement.
CCACCACCGTCGAGTCGATGAGCCAGGGCTCACCGGTGGTCGGCTTCGGAAGCACCCGCAATGTGCAGGGCAGCTTCGCCTCGATCTCGGGTGGGGCCACTCCCACCTGCCCTGCGTGCGGGGTGCCGCCGCTGGGTACCCAGGGACACATCTGGCTGGTGCTGTTCGCGCAGGGCTGGGTCGGCACCCTGTTCTTTCTCACCTTCATACTGATGGCTCTGGCCCGAAGTTGGCGCTGCCGCACCGCGAATGAGGCGGTGGCCACCTTCGTGCTCGTCTTCTTCTGTGTGCAGATGTGGATCTACGACACCATCGGGATCCCCCTGATCCTGGTGATGGCCGCCATCGCCATGGCCTGGCGGGAGCGGGCCGGAGATCCCGGTCTGCAGCCATCGACCACCCAGCCGTGGAGCCTGCCCTGGACCCTGCCGCAACTGGGTGACCGGATCCGCCGGGGCGCGCCTCTGGTCCTGGTGCTGGCCCTGGTAGGTGCCGGACTCGGCTGGGTGCTGGCACCCGGGAGACAACATCCGCAGTACCTGGCCGAGGCCCGGATCGTGCTGGTTCCCGCTCCCACCTACCTCGATCCCGGACTGGCTGCGGGAACCGATGCTCCCGAAGCAGTACAACGGGCCAAGCCGGTCACCATCGACACCGAGGCGGCCCTGGTCCTGTCGCAGTCCTCGCTCACCCGAGCCCTCGGATCCGGCGATACCAGGCGGCTGCGTGACTCGATCTCGATCAGTGCCGAGCCGACCACCGACATCCTGGTGATCGGGGTGACCAGTGCGGACCCGGCTCTGGCCCGGACCCAGGTCTCCCAGGTGGCCGACTCCTACCTCCTGGCCCGGCGCAAGTACCTGGCCCAGCGCCGCGCCGACCTGGTCGACGCGCTACGGACCGACCTCGCCGGGCTGGACTCGCGCGATCCGGCGACCATTCCCGCCCGAGCAACCCTGACCACCGCGATCGGCAACCTGCAACAGACCGCCACCGACGTGGGGCGGGTGGTCCGCACCACGGCGCCCAAACCCACCGGCGCGAACCTGGCGGTCCCGATGACCAGCGGATTCGCGCTCGGTGGACTGTTCGGGGTGCTGCTGGGATTCCTCGGTCGTCTGTTCCCCATGCTCCCCCGCAAGCTACGCCGCATCCGTGCCAACGCCTACCCAGGAGTCCGCCATGAAGCACCCTGACGTGGACGTCGTGGTGACCACCCGCAACCGTCCCGAGATGCTCCGGGAGGCACTGGCCGCGATCCGCGCTCAGGATCACCCCGGTCGGGTGATCACCCATCTGGTCTTCGACCAGTCCGCACCGGATCTGTCGCTAGCCTCCGACGATCCGCACCGTCCGGTCCGGGTGCTCAACAACAGTCGCACTCCGGGGCTGGCCGGCGGACGCAACTCCGGGATCCAGCACGGCACCTCGCCTTACGTTGCGTTCTGCGACGACGACGACCTGTGGCTGCCCCACAAGCTGTCGCGCCAACTCCCACTCCTGGTGGATCCGTCCGGCACCGTACTGGCCGAGACCTGTGTCAGCGGCATCTACGTCGAATACGGAGACTCCTCGACCCCTCGCGTGCCGAAACCCGAGGACATGACCCTGGGGACCTTGGTCCGGCGCCGGGTGACCGAGGCACATCCCTCGACCGTGGTGGTCCGCCGGGAGGCCCTGGTGGGCGCCATCGGTCTGATCGACGAAGAGATCCCCGGTTCATACGGTGAGGATCATGACTGGATCCTGCGGGCCGCCCAGCACGGAAGGATCGCCACGGTCTCCGAGCCGTTGGTGCGAGTTCGCTGGGGCGGCTCACAGTTCTCTCAGAACTGGCAGACGATCGTCGATGCGATCGACTATCTACTGGCCAAGAATCCGATCCTGAGCACCGACCGTCGCGGGCTGGCCTGGCTGCGTGGCCGACGAGCGTTCGCGCTGGCCGCATTGCACCGCCCCGAGGCACTGGCCGCGGCCTGGCAGACGTTTCGCACCCATCCCGGGGAACCCCGGGCCCTACTGGCCGCCGCGGTGGCCCTACGGCTGGTCTCCGCACGGCGCTTGATGGACCTGGCCCATCGCCGAGGACGAGGGATCTGAGTACGCGTAACGAACGCTGCTTCGCAACAGCCGGGCTCGCTCCTTCGCCCCCGATGTGATGTCGGTCACTCACGCCTGAGCACGTTTTGACTCACCCCCTGCACAACTGGTCTGGTCAACCCCGTGGTTCGGACAACCTGTCCAGACCACATGCCCAGACCAGTGGAACTGTTCGGCGATTGAACACCACGGAGCGCGCTGCTCCGCCACACTGGGTTTGCCACCACTTCGTCCCCTTCAGTCCGGCTCCCCCCACATCGCCGGGACTGTGCCCCACTCGGGAAGGCACGAAGCAGACTCGCGAAGGGACTTCGCCACGATGACCAACCCCCCACCACACCACTCGACCCGCGCCCTGACGGTGCTGGCCCTGACTCCGGCACTTCTGGCCGGAATCGCTCTGGTCGGTCCGGCCTCACCGGCCACGGCCACCACCTCCGACACCCGGCCAGGCAACTCGGACCGGATCCAGGCCGGTGGCTGGCAGACCGCCGCTGTGGCCCGTACCCGACTCCAGGTCAAGGACCAGCGGGTCAGCGTTCGGGTGACCCGAGGCACCGGGCTCAAGGTGGCCCGCATCGACCCAGTCCGGGTCGATGCGTCCACGCGGTACCGGTGGCGGGTCCGGGTGAAGAGCACCGGCAAGGCCGTGCGAGCGCACCTGCGGGTAGCCGACCGCGGTACCAAGATCAACGCCACGACCCTCCGGCTGCGCCCGGGCCGTTGGCAGACCCTCACGGTCAAGACCAAGGCCACCGCCGGTCAGTCGCTGCGCGCCCGGGTCAGCGTCCCCGGTGCCAAGCGCGGCACCCGGATCCTGCTGCGTGGCTATCGAGTCACCCACCCCGGCGCACCGAAGAAGTCCGGTGCGGGGTCCTCGGCCCTGACCAAGCCGGAGAACTGCCGGATCAACAAGCGCGGACTCCCCTCCTGCGGTGCCTTCCTGGGGCAGGCCATCGGTGGCAACGAGAGTCCAGCCGCGACCGAGCAGAGAGTCGGTCGGCTGGGCACTCGACGCACCTACTGGCGCGCCACCCAGGTGGACAGCGCGGTGGCCACGGCCGCTGCGGACCTGAAGGCGGGCCGGTTGCCGTGGATCAGCTTCAAGATGCCCGGCTCGTGGGCAGCGGTCGCCGATGGTCGACACGATGCCTGGCTCAAGGAGATCCACACCAAGCTCGACGCCCTCAACGGCCCGGTCTGGATCGCGTTCCATCACGAGCCGGAAGGCGACGAGGCCGATATCACCCAGTGGCGCCGGATGCAGGAGCACATCGGCCCGATCGTGCGCGGCGGCTCCGACAACATCGCCTTCACCGCGATCCTGACCGGCTGGAACCAGTTCTACGGTGACTCCGCCTACAGCCTGGCCAACATCTGGCCGCGCAATATCAAGGTGGACGTAGCCGGCTTCGACATCTACCAGAGCCTGGGCTCGGTGCGCTCCAACGGAACGGTGAACACCAAGGGTGAGGACACCGACTCCTACTACTTCAAGAAGGTCGCTGCCTGGGCCGAGAAGGAGGGCGTGGCCTGGGGGCTGGCCGAGACCGGGTACACCGACTATGCCGCCGGAAAGGACCCGCGCTGGCTCTCGCGCACCTTCCAGCAGCTGGTGAGCCGCGGCGGGATCTCGTTCACCTACTTCAACAGTCCGCTGAACAACGGTGGGTCCAGCTGGTCTCTGAACGAGACCAAGACCGCCGAGTACGCCCGGACGGCCCCCGCGGGGATCACGCTGGGCCGTTGAGCTCACGTCGGCACCAGGCATCCACGAACGTCCGGCCACGTTCGGCGATCCGATCCCCACCGGGCCCCTGGGCCAGGGTGAGATAGCGGGCCGTGATCGCCATCAGGTAGAGCCCGGCGATGTCGGCTCGACCTGGTGGCGGGATCGGTCCCAGGGCCTCCAGCAGTACCGGGACCCTGGTCCCCTGGCGCTGGGTCGCCACGTTCACCCGATAGTGGATCGCATCCAGTCCCTGCGGCACGCCGGTCTCGAACCGTTCCCAGTCCCACACGTAGAGCTGGTCGGCCCGAACCCCGCGGGCGCCGCGAGCGGCCATATTCCAGGGCGTCCAGTCCCCATGCCAGGCACCCACCTCGACGGGGACCGCACTTCGCCTGCGCAGGGATGCCACCCGGCTCTGGACCCGCTCGGCCAGATCGCGGTCGGCCAACCCGGCGAGTTCGGCGGCGCGGACGGCGAACCAGCCGAGCTCGCTCGCAGGGGCTTGAGGCTCGGCGAAGGCACGCTGTACCTGTCGCATCGCCGAGACCGGCGCCCGGTCACGCCACCTGACCGGCTGCGCGGCACTGGTAGGCAGCGCCGTGGCCACCAGCACCGGATGCCCCCGCCAGTGACCTGAGCCGACCAGTCGCGGCACCCGGACGCTCTCGAGATCGACGTGCGCCAGTCGAGCCAGGGCCTGCGTCTCGGCGGTGACATCGACCGCCGAGACCGGTGAGCTCCCCACCTTGGCGAAGCCGAGGGCGCGCCCCGTTGTATCCAGTACCCCCACCACCGGCTTGCGATTGACCCGCTCGGTGCCGATCCCGATCAACAACAGCACCGGCTCGCCCAGCATCCGGGTCAGGTACTCGGCCAAGGATCCTTCCGCGGACCCGACCACATCCACCCGGTCACCCAGGACCGCGCCCGGAGCGATCCTGGTCGCTGCCGCCGCCGCGGACCGGGCGACCAGCTGTCTGGTCCCCAGGCCGGCATGGAACCTGGCCATCGCCGCGGCGGTCGCGCGCGGGTGTTCGGTCGGTACCGCCAGGGACGGGGTCGAGCCGTTCGGCGCGAACGCGTACTCGGCGATCACCTCCCGCCGGCCGGAACGCCCGTGCCGCCGGGACGGCCGCAACACCGCCTCGGGCCACAGCATGCTCAGGGTGTCGAGGAGGCCGGCCGCGGCCGGGGTCACCGGACATCCCGGATACAGGCGAACAGATGTCGTCCGTAGTTGCCGGCATACGGTGCCCGGTCATCGTCGTCAGGGCCGAGATCGACGATCCGGTCGAAACTGGTGTGCTCCGCCAGGAACGCGGCCACCCGGGCGGTGTCCCACTCGGCCAGAGACTCCGCGAACCAATGCTCGTGGGCTTGGCCGGTATCGATGATCAGGAGCCGACCGGTGACCTTGTCCAGCAGCCTGATCAGTGCCTCCCCGTCCACACTCGCCCGGCCCAGGATGAAGTGGTGCAGCAGACTGAAGCAGCTGACCACCTCCCAGGTCCGGTCGGTCGACCTCAACTCGTCCACCGCGTCCCCGGTGATGATCGCGGCGGGCTCCAGCCCGTATACCGCGGCGCCCAGGGCGGGCGCCAGCGGGTCGCGTTCCAGGCCTTGAGCCGTGAACCCGGCCTGCTGCATCCGGGACACGAACCAGCCGTAGCAACTGGCCACATCCAGGTAGTCGGCCCCGGGCCCCAAGCCCAGCTCGGCGGCCTGTACCTGCATCTTCGTCAATCGGTCGGTACAGGCACGCACGGTCGGCCAGCCCGCCAGTTCGGGAGCGTCCAGGGGCTGGTACCGCTCGCTGGCGCCACCGATCCAGGTCATCCGGTTGAGCAGATCCATCAGCGGCGTCACGGTGCTCATCCGATTCACCTGCACCTCGATCGTGGTCTCACCCGCCTGCGCGGCGGCAGCTACCCGGTGGTGACCGTCCAGTACCTGGTAGCACCCGGAGCCTCGTATCGGGGCCACCCGCACCGGGACACCGGGCTCGCTGGCATGCGGGGGCCGGGCCGCTTCGTCATCACCCTCACCGGACAGGCACCGCCGCAGGTAGGTTCGAGCCACCCGGACGACTCCGTCGTCGTCGGTCGCATCGAAGTACTGACCCGAGAGGGCGATGCATGTCCGCGCCATCGTCGCGTACGGGCTTGCGAGCAGTTCCTCATCGCTGATCGGACCGGCCGCGGCGCGGGCGAGCAACTGGGCGTGCGGTCCCTGCGCCACCCTGGTCGAGCCCCACAGCAGATCGCCGGAGGCAGCCGCGAAGTCAATCGCGGACACTCTGTTCTGACCACCCAGCAGCAGCGAGGCGATCGGAACCGTGCGCGGCCGCCGATGCCATACGAGTCGCTCCCGCACCCCATCGCGCACGGCTCGCGGCATCGGGGTCCGCCTGGCCCCGGCGTACGAGAGACGAACCGCGCGGCCGAGCCCGTCATAGACCCGCTGCCGGGCCCGGCGCAGGGTGGAGTGGTGTGGGGTCAGCACGGACTTCATCACGTCGGATCGGTTCCTCTCACTGAATGCGGGTCGTTCGACCAGGCAGGTCGATGGCCCAGAATCTCGGTCAGCTGACGGTCGGACTCGGCGAACGCCGCCCGCAGTCGCCGGGCGGTGCTCGGGGCCAGCTCCGCTCGGGGCCGGGCATTCCAGGCGGGCACCCGGTCCGGGTCCCAGCGCGGCAGTCCGAGCCAGTCCTGCAGCCGGGCGAACTCGGCCACCGGGTCCTCGAAGAACCGCTCCGCCTCGACCAGGTGCACCCGTTCGGCACCGAACAGGTCGAGGTAGCGCTGCACCTGCGGGCCGTAACGGCCGCGTCCCACATACGCGTGATGCCGGTGCTCGTAGCTGACCGCGGCCGGGTCGGCGATCAACCGCTCCTCCTCGCCAGCCAGGCGTTCGGCCTCGCGATCGAGCGCGGCCTCGAAGTCCTCGGTCTCGAAGCCGCGGGCGAGTTCGTGCCGGTGCGCCGAATGTGCCCGGACCACCGGGTCACGCAGCACGGCCACGATCTTCACACCGGGCAGCGAGGCGGCCAGCCGCTCGGCGGCCAACGGGTGGAACAGGTAATAGCCACTGATCTCGAATGTCAGCGGTCGGCGCCGGCGGGAGAGCCCCCGGGCGGTGAGACCCAGCGGGAAGTGCCCGGCATACCACCGCAGCCCTCGATCGAAGTCGTCATCGAAGAACCCGGTGCCCTTGTTCAGGGTCGGCCGTACCACCGCCGGATGCTGTTCGAGCAGGTGGAACAGGGTGGTGGTGCCCGAACGCTGGGCACCCACCACCACCACGCCGGGCAGCAGCCGCCACCGGGCGGTCGCCATTCCCCAGCCCAGGGCCACCCGGCGGACTCCCTCTCCCACCGGCTCCGGCAGCGCCGCGCGAAGCCGCCGAGTGAGCGCTCTCATGTCCATGCTTCCTCCCGGGGTCGGGCACGTCGCCCACCTCGAAGCGCCCGGACGAAGGTGTCCAGGGCCAAGGCGTGCCGCAACCGGCTCAACACGGCCAGGTAGGCCAGGCAGCAGCAGGCCGCCGCCGCCAGCAGCAACAGGTGCGATCCGGTGAAGCGTGAGACCAGCCCCAGCGGTGCCGCGATACAGAGCACCGGAAGCACGGCGGCCAGCAGCACGGCCCTGCCGAACGGATCCACCGCCACCACCCGGCGGACCTGGAAGACCGCGAGGCTCACCCTGACCACGACCGCGGCGGCCCAGGCCAGGGCCGCGCCGAGGATCCCGATCCGAGGCAGCAGCACCAAGCAGCCCACCACGTCCACGAGCAACGCGATACCGGCATTCGCGGCGCTCGACCCGCTCCGTCCCGCCATCAGGAGCAGCGTGTCCACCGGTCCCGAGGCGACCGCCAGCAGCATCGCTCCCGCCATCACCCAGACCACCCGGTGGGCCTCGTCGGAGGCCACCTGAGAGCCGAACATGGCCAGATAGGTGCCGGCCAGGATCGCCACCCCGAGGTAGAGGGGCCAGGCCAGCACGATGCTCCAGGCGGTGGCGATCCGATACACCTCACGCAGCGATCTCTTGTCCTCGGCGAGCAGGATCGCGGTGAAGCGTGGCTGCAGCACCATCTGCAGAGCCTGAGTGCCGAACTGACCCAACGGCACGAACCGGGTGGCCGCGGTGTAGACCGCCGCCGCTCCCGGTGAGACCAGGGCCGCCACCAACACGATGTCGGCCTTCTGGATGCCGACCTGGGCCACCCGGGCGAGGCTGCGCAGCCAGGTGAACGACCAGAACTCGATGAACACCTCCCGTCGGCGAGCCGGGGTGGGTCGGGTCGCCAGGGCTCCCCGCAGCCGTAACAGCCGGTACAGCGACCAGGCCGCCAGCACCGCCGAACACAGGTAGGCGGCCGCCCAGCCCAGGGTGATGCTGACCAGACCGGCTCCGGCCAGCAGCAGCACCATCACCGCCAGCGGCTGGAACCAGGCCCGAACGAACCGATCGACCACGACGGTGGAGCGGACCACACCGTGCGCCTGGGCAGCGGCCAGGCACACCTCGGCCAACACCGCACACGGGAGCATCACGGCCAGCACCCGGACCAGTGTCACCGCATCGGTCCCCAAGCCTGCGGCTCGAACCACCTGGGTACCGGCGATCAACAGGGCCACCGCAGCCAGTACCGAGAGCAGCAGGGTGGGGAGAAGCGCGGCCCGTACCGTGGCGACGACGTCGCCGGGCCGCCCCTGGGCCTCGGAGCGCAGGACGAAGCGCCCCAACCCGGTGTCGGTGCCCAGAGTGGCGACGGCCAGCGCCAGACCGAACACCGAGGTCACCGCGAAGAAGACACCCGCGTCGTGCCCGTCCAGGGTCCGGGTCACCGCGATCACCACGACGAATCCGGCCACCGCCGCCACCACGGCGCCTACCAGTCCCAGTAGGCCGCCCCTGGCTACCGTGGCGAGATGTTCGCGCGTCGCCGATCCGACCGCCATGTCGTTCACGGGAGTCGGCTGCCCCGGTCGTCCGCCGGCCCGGGCGACCTCGACTCGGTCTCCCGGGCCATGATCCGGGAGATCCGCTCCACGGTGGGGCCGACCAACCGGTAGGTGAGGACCGACGGCGAGGAGCCCGGCTCGCGCTCGAATCGATGCCGGCTGGTGGCCCGAGGGATGACCGGCACCAGATCCAGCACCTCGGCCGCCGAGGTCTCCCGGGCGCTCCGCTCGGCCGCCGACCCGGCACCTCGATGCCATACGAATCCGGTCACCCGGGTTCCGGACCGCCCGGCCAGCGCGGTGGCGGCACCCAGTTGCGCGGCCCGGCTCTCGCCCTGCTCGATGAGCAACACCACCTGGTCCACCATGCCCACGAGTCGATCGCCCGTCGCCCCGGGCACCTCGAGCCCTTCCACCAGCACCACATCGGCCCGCGAGCTCAGTGCCTCGACCAATCGAGGCAAGGTGGCCGCGGCACCGAGGTCGGTGGCTTCGCCGTCGTTCAACGGGGTCCCGGCGAGCACCTGGTGGGCGGCACCGTGGCCGAATGCGGCATCGTCTCCGCTCCGGCGCAGCACCACCTCGTCCAGCACGATGTCGCCACGCAGTACATCCAGCAGGCCCGGCCCGTCCCCTGCCGTGTCGAAGCGCACCCGCAGCGTCCGGTAGCGAGCCCGTGCGAAGGCCTCGGCGACCTCCCGCCACGGGTCGAGCGTTGCCTGGGGTCCTACCGCGGCCAACAGCACCACGGTGGCACCCGGCCACTGCTCGGGATCGGCGTCCACCCCGGCCAGCACCCGCGACCGGATCATGTCGGCATCGGACGGCGTGCCGAGCAGGTCGAGCCCGGCGGCCTGCAGGTCCCCCGACGCGGTGATGAACCCGGCTCTCCGCAGCCGGACCAGGAGGAAGGACACCGACCCACCGGCACCCAGCATCAGACCGGCGATGGCCCCCATCAGCCAGCCCGGAAGGGGGCCGCGAGCGTCCAGCGCGGCGGGGGTCACCACCTGGCCCGGATCCTGCGGGCTGGCCTGCAGACCGGAGATCTCCGTCTTCAGCGAGTTCAGTTGGGCGTTGGCCGCGCTGATCTGTTGCTGGACCGCACTCAGCCGGGGTGATCCGGCCGACAGCCCCACCAGTTCTTTGGTGCGCCGAGCGACCTCGGACTCGGCCGCCTTGGCCTGCTCGTCGAGATCCTGTACCCGGCTGGCCACCACCGCCTTGCTGCGCGAGGCCCGGTAGTCGAGGTAGGAGTCGGCGAAGGCCTCGGCCCGCTTCACCGCGGCCGCGGAGGTGGGATCGGCCACGGTGATCTTGATCAGTTGAGTATTGACCGGGACCGAGACCTGGATGCCCTTGAGCATCCCCGCCGAGCTGTTCGCGCCGATGCGTTCCGCGACCAGCCGCGAGACCGCGTCCGAGGTGACCAGCTGCGCTTCGGTCTCCATATTGATCAGATCGTCACCGCGATCGGGGTTGAACGGGTTGCCCTGCAACGGGTTCACCAAGATGGTGGTGGTCGCATGGTGACTGGCGTCTCGCCTGAGTCCGGCCATCCCGCCCAGCACGGCCAGCAGAATGGTGAGCCCTATGGCCACCAACACGCCCCGTCTCCGTAGGCCGGTCCCCCCGAATGCCCTTGCCCCAGCCACTCGCGCCCCCCTTGCGTCCCTTCCACCATGCAATATCCGTCCGGTAACCGGCACACCAGAGGGCCAATGCCCCCAACTTTGGGGATAAGTCCCCCAGACGGATGACGTTTCAGTCACCGCGTCCTAGATTCCTCATGTGGTTGTCAGTACGACGGCCGCACGGGGGAGGGTCATTCGGGGGCTCGGGACCGGTCTGTTCAGCAGCGGACCGCGCCGCGGCTTGATGTCGGCTTCTTCGAGGTGGCCCGCACAGGGGATGCTGGGAACCGCCGCTGCGGTGGCGCTGTTGGGCGCCGCGCTGCTCTCACTCCACGTACGACCGACCGACCCGAGCGAGTTGATTCTGGTCGCCATCGTCGTCACCCTCCTCTTCGGAATCGGGTGTTGCGGTGTCGCCCTCGCGCTGCTGTTGCGCGAGCGCTACGAGTCGGATCCGATGGCGGCCTGGTTACTCACCACTCAGGTGATGTGCGCCTGCTATCTGCTGGCCCGCGCCATTCCGATGCTGCTGCAGTTCGCCCCCGGCCGGGGGCGCCTCGGTCCGATCGACGAGCGACTGGCTGACCGGGCACTCTTCTCACTGCACCTGACCGATGTCCTGCTCCTGGTGTTCTGCGCGGTCCTGCTGCACACTGCCGCGAGCGGACGTCGGGCCCGTGGCGTGACCCGACCCTTGGTACTCGGACCGTTGCTCGGCCTCGGACTGGCCCTGATCAGCGAGGTCCGCCGGATCACCGCCGGACCACCGCCAGACCGGGTGTTGTGGGGTGCGATGGTGCTCGTCCTCGCCGGTGTCCTGGTGGCCGGTTCTTCGTTGTGGCGGATGCGTGGTTTCAGCCCCTCGGTGCGGGTGGTCCTGATCACCGCCGGTTGTCTGCAGGGGCTGGCCCTGCTCCTACTGGCCAGCGATACCGGCTCCGCCGACGTCCTCTGGTTGGCGCTCCTGGCCCAGACCGCCGGCGCGGTCGCGGGCCCGAGCGCCGCGGTACTGGCCCTGCGGGACTCCCTGGCCGTGTACCAGCGACGACTCGTCGCGCTGGAGGGCCGCGCCCACCAGGTCGAGCAGGTACTGCATCAAGACCAGGAGGTGCTGCACGAGGTGCGGGCCTCCCTGGCCGGGATCAATGCCGCCGCCACCCTGCTCGCCGGTAACTCCGGTTCGGTGGCTCCGGAACGGGTCGAGATGCTGCGTCACCTCGTGGATGCCGAGCTGCTACGGATGCTGAACCTGGTCGGTGCCGCCGAGGACGAGCTGGGGACCCGGGCTCTGGACCTGAACCAGGAGCTCGCCCAGATCGTGACGGCACACCGCTTCCGTGGGCTGGAGATCACCTCCGAATTATCCTCCCGCCCGGACGCGGTACGAGTGGTCGCGAACCCCGACCACCTGCGCCAGGCGCTCAACGTGCTGTTGCACAACGTCAGTCGGCACGCGCCTGCCTCGACCGTACGAATCACCGCGGCGACCACCGGTCCGGCAGAGCGGCCGCACGTCGAGCTGCGGGTCAGTGACGATGGTCCAGGGGTGCCCAGAGAGGTGGCGCCACAGCTGTTCCAGCGCAGGGTCAAGGGTGCGCGCTCCCCCGGCGAAGGACTCGGATTGGCTTCGGCGCGACGCGTGTTGCGCGAGGACGGGGCCGACATCCGGCACGAATCGGGCGAGATCGGGGCGACTTTCGTGATCACCCTGGATCGGTGCCCGTGAGTACCCCGGCCCTGCTCGGGGTGGCCAACACCTCCTGGGTCGGCTACGCCCTCGTGCTCGTCCTGGCCACGTTGGCCCTGCTCATGCAGTTCCAGTTGACCGGACTGGTCGAGGCGGGGTGGCTGACCGCGCTGTTATTGATCGCATCCGTGCACGCGGTCTCGCGTCCCTCGACCTATCTCACCGACTCGTCCCGACCACCCCGGTTGAGCCTGGCCGACGTGCTGTTGCCGTTGGCCCTGTTGACCCTGTGGGCACTCAGCCGGCAGGTCAGTGCCACCGGCTGGCGCCATCCGCTTCTGATCGGCGTGCTCGGTGGGCTCGTCATGGTCTTCGCGCGGCCCGTCGACCTCGGGGTCGCGAAGGACCATGCTGTGCTGGAGCCGGTGATGACGGCATACGCTCTGGTGGCGCTCTCCGCGGCCACCGTCTGGACGTTACGGATGCGCACCTTCCCGCTGCCCACCCGAATCGTCATGCTGACCTGTGTCCTGGTCTCGGCAGCCGCGTTGCAGTTCCCCTACTGGGCCCTGGACCGGGCGGCGGCGCTGACCTTGGCGGCCGTCTTGTGCCTGCTGGGCATCGTGCTCGTGGTCAGCGCGGTACTGACCGTCCTGTACTGGGGGATCGCTCGACACCAGCGCACGGTGGCCGGGCTGGTCGACCGCACCCGGAACGCCGAGTACACGCTGGTCTCCACCTCGGGCCTGCTGGAGGACTTACGGACCTCGCTGATCGGATTGCACAATGCCTCGCAGTTGCTGGCCGATGCCGCCCTGACCCAGGAGCGCCAGCAACGCCTGCGACAGGCGGTCGACGCGGAGCTGTCCCGGCTGGAACGGCTGCTGCAGCGCCCCCTGGACGAGTCGCTGAGTGGCCCCTTCGATGTGGACCGCGCGATCCTCGAGGGAGCCAGGTCCTGGCGCGCGGGAGGCCGGTTCATCGAGATCCGCCCGACCGGGCTGACGGCATCGGGCAGTGCCGTTCATGTGGCCTCCACGATGCATACGCTGCTGGGCACCATCTTCGCCGGCGATGACGACGCCCAGGTGACCATCTGGCCGACGTATGCGGGTACTCAGGTACTGATCAACGTGGAGGTGTACGGTCGGCATGCTCACTTTCTGACCATCGGGGTGTCGGAAGAGACGGACTGGGCGACGATCCAGGCGTCGAGAGTCCATCCGGACGGCCCCCTGTCCGTGATGCGCAACGGATTGCGGAGCCGGGGCGGGGACCTGCATTGGAGCCCCACTCCGCACGGCGCAGACTTCACCCTTGCACTCAGGAGGTGACCATGGTGAGAGCCGGTACACAGATCGCGATGGTCGAGGACCACGCGCTCTTCGCCGAGGCGTTGGCGATCGCGCTGGAGATGGAGGGGCACCAGGTCCGTCGGATCCCGCTGCCCGAACAGGCGCGCAACTCGCTGAGTCTGCTGCCGCAGATACTGCGGGCACAGCCCAAGATCGTGTTGCTCGACCTCGATCTGGGCAGCGCCGGCAGTGGGGTGCATCTGGTCGAGCCGATCACCCAGGCCGGTATCGATGTGGTGGTGGTGACGGGCAGCGCCGAGCGATCCCGCTGGGGTGAGTCGGTGGCCAACGGCGCCCGGCTGGTGCTACCGAAGAGCTCCGAGCTGAACGCGATCCTGGCCGCGATCCGGAGGATCCATGAGGGGCTCCCGGTGATGAACTCCGAGGAACGTCGCCAGCTTCTGGATGCCTGGCACAGCGAACGCCGGGATGGTCAGATCGCCCGCCAGAAGCTGGAGCGGCTGACTCGGCGTGAGGCCGAGGTGCTGGGCCATCTGCACCAGGGGCGGCAGGTACGGGAGATCGCGAAGATGTCCTTCGTCTCCGAGGCGACCGTGCGGACCCAGGTCAAGTCTGTGTTGACCAAGCTCGAGGTCTCCTCACAGATCGCGGCGGTCGGGGTCGCCCACCAGGCCGGCTGGCTGCCGCCGCGCGAGGTATTGGACGACACCAGGGCCTGACAAGTCTCAACGGGTTCGACCGGGCGTGACTGGCCCGACAGGACCTGATCAGTGGTTTCGGGGGAAACGGGGAAGTCATGCGGGTACTACTGGTGTGTTCGTCCGGAGGGCATCTGTCACAGCTGATGCCGCTACGCGAGTGGTGGGCAGAACACGAACGGATCTGGGTCACCTTCGACAGCGAGGACGCGGTCGACAAGTTGGCCGGCGAACGCGTGGAATGGGCGCATCATCCGACCACGCGCAACCTGCCCAACCTGCTGCGCAATACCAGGCTGGCCTGGCGCCTGCTGCGCGACTTCCGTCCGGATCTGGTGGTCTCCACCGGCGCCGGGGTCGCGGTGCCCTTCTTCTGGCTCAAGCGACTGGTCGGTGCCCGCACCGTCTACCTCGAGGTCTTCGACCGGATCGACAGCGCCACCCTGACCGGACGACTCTGCCAGCCGGTCACCGACCTGTTCCTGGTCCAGTGGCCCGAGCAATTGGGCACTTATCACCGGGCCGAGTTGCTGGGAAGTGTGTGGTGAGCCCGGTACCGCCACGGGTGATGGTCTGCCTCGGCACCGACCATCACCCGTTCAGCCGGCTGGTGGACTGGTGCGGACAGCTGGCCGGCGAAGGCTGGGCGACGTGGCTGGTCCAATACGGGCACACCCCTCCCCCGGCGCCCGACAGCGGTATCGCCGGCGTGCGGCTGCTCGGACTGGCCGAGTTGCAGGCCCGGATGCGGGAGGCGGACGCGGTGGTGACCCATGGGGGTCCCGGCTTGATCGTGGATGCACACCTCGCCGGCCATCGACCGGTCGTGGTGGCTCGCAACCCCGAGTTCGGTGAGCACGTGGACTCACACCAGCTGCGATTCGTGGAGCGGGTCGCGGCCCTGGGCAGCATCACCACCGCGGACACGCTCGTCGGACTGCGGACAGCCGTCCGTACCGCTATCGGCTCTCCGGGGCTGAAGGCACCGACCACTCTGGCAGGGGACGGTGCGTCCGGTCTCGGAACCGGCGAGGCCGCGGTCCGATTCGGTGCGCTGGTGGCTCGGATGATGCAGCGCTGAGCGTGGCTCGGGGCCAGGTCAGCGGTTGAGCAGCCAGAGACCGATCACGGTGGGGGTCAGCCCGACCAGCAGCCAGGGCGTGAGGGGGCTCTTGCGGTGGATCAGGAACGCGGCGGCGATGCCCAGCATCCCGAAGATGCCGGCGATGACGTTCAGTCCGATCTCGGCACCCGGCTCCGGGTTCTCGAGGTACAGCGAGGCCAGCACCAGCCCGCCGCACAGGTGAATGACGGTCGTCACCACGAGGGTCGACATCACCCATTGCTGTACCCGGGTGAGACTCTTCTTCTCGGCCGCCACATTGCGAACCGGGCGTGGTGCGCTGGGGTCCATCAGGTGCTTACGACGCCGCGGCGCCGCGGTCGCTGCCCCGCTCCTGGTCTCGGGAGTCATCTCGCTCATCTGGCCTCCTGTGGCCGGTCGACGTCCGCGAACTACATGCCGCGACAATGATTGTCCCAGCAAATGATCTAGGCTCCACATCGTGGAACCTTCCGTGCGAGACGTGGACCTGTTGGCGCTGGACCAACAGCTCTGCTTCGGCCTGGCCGTGGCCTCGCGCACCGTGATCTCGGTCTATCGGCCCCTCTTGGAGCCGATGGGTCTCACTCATCCCCAATACCTGGTGATGCTGGCCCTGTGGGAGCGCACCCCGCTGTCGATCTCGGAGTTGAGTCGACTCCTCGACCTCGACGCCGGCACCCTGTCTCGGCTACTGAAGCGGCTGGAGAGCTCCGGCCTGGTCCTTCGGGCCCGATCCGAGAGCGACGAGCGCACCCTGGCGGTGAGCCTCACCGACGAGGGTCGGGAACTACGCCACCAGGCTCTTCGGGTCCCCGAGACGCTCATCGAGCAGATGGCCGTTCCGCTGGACGAGCTGCTCGACCTGCATCGCCGCCTGGGCGAGTTGACCGTGGCCGCCAAGAGCGCGCTCGAGAAGCTCGCGTCACGCCCCTGAGCCCGCGTGCTGAACACCAGATAGGTTAGAGCCGCCATCTCGAAGGGGACAGGAGGGCCGATGATCCGCTGGTTCCAGCGTGACCGACAAGAACCCGAGACCGTGACCGGGCGTACCGGCCGGGTCTCCGGGACCGTCGGTCCCGGGCTCGTGGGTGAGGTCGTCGTCCCGATCCGAGGAGGCAGCGAGGCCTTCACCGCCTACCCACTGCTACCGACCGAGTCGTTCCCACCGGGAACCATGGTCGTGGTGGTCGAGTACAGCGAGCCTCGCACCGTGTACGTTTCCGCCGCATCCTGACCCCCTGGAAAGGGATCTCGTGCCCAGTTCAGTCATTGTTCTGCTCATCGTCGTCGTCGTCATCCTGCTGGTGGTGATGCTGGCCTTCAAGGCGATCTGGAAGGTCGCCGAACCCAACGAGGCGCTGATCATCTCCGGTCTCGGGGCCAATGGCGAGCCCGACGCCGGTTCCGGCCAGCGCGGCTTCAAGATCGTGGTCGGCCGGGGCACCTTCGTGATCCCCGGCTTCCAGACCGTCCGCCGCTTCTACCTGGGCCTGCGCACTACCGGGCTCACGGTCAAGGCCGTCTCCAACCAGTCGATCCCGCTGTCGGTCAAGGGCGTGATGGCGTTCAAGGTCGCCGACGACAAGCCCAGCATCGGCAATGCGGCGCGGCGCTTCCTCGAGCAGAGCGAGGAGACCCTGATCTCCACCATCCACGAGCTCTTCGCCGGGCACCTGCGCTCGATCGTCGGCGGCCTGACCGTCGAGGACATGCTGCACAACCGAGAGTCGCTGACCGCCGCGATCCGGTCATCCCTGTCGGAGGATCTGGGCAAGCTCGGTCTGGTGGTCGACTCGCTGCAGATCCAGGAGATCGACGACGAGGTCGGCTACATCATCAACCTGGGCAAGCCCCAGGCCGCCGGTGTCGAGGCCAAGGCCCGGATCGCGGCGGCGCAGCGGGACCAGGAGGCCACTCAGGCCGAGCAGGCAGCGGCCACCGAGAATGCCGACGCGGTGCGTTCCACCCAGATCGCCCAGGCCGGGTACCAGGCCGAGGTCGACAAGGCCCGCGCCGAGTCCGCCCAGGCCGGACCGCTGAGTGAGGCGATCACCCGCCAGGAGGTCGTCCGGGCCGAGACGATGGCGGCCGAGCTCGACGCCCAGCGCCAGGAGAAGGTGCTCGACACCCAGATCCGCAAGCCCGCCGATGCCGAGGCGTACCGGCAGACCACCCTGGCGCAGGCCGAGCGGGAGACCACGATCGCCCGGGCCGAGGCCGAGGCCCGCGAGGTCGAGTTGCGAGGGTCCGCCCAGGCCAAGGCCACCGCAGCGACCGGTGCCGCCGAGGCGGAGGCGATCCGACTCAAGGGGCTGGCCGAGGCGGCCGGCATCGAGGCCCGGGCCAAGGCCCTGGCCGAGAACCAGGACGCCGTGATCGCCCAGCAGATCGCCGAGAACTATCCCGAGATCGTCAAGGCCGGCGCCCAGGCGCTGGGCAATATCGACAACCTGGTGGTACTCAACGGCGCCGACGGCATGGAGGACATCCTCGGCAAGGCGCTGACCATGGGCGGGGCCGGACTGGGACTCGCCCAGCAGCTGATGACCACGATCAAGAGCTCATCCGCTCCGGCACCCCAGCCCCAGCCCCAGGACTCGGAGTCGGCGGCACCCGCCTCCGAGTGATCGGGCAGAGCTCACGACATCGGCCCGGTGACCGGGGGTAGCTGGGCCAGGGTGACGATGCCGGGCTCGGCGGCCACCACGTGTGGCAGCGCGTTGAGCACCGGCATCGCCGTGAGCACCATGCCTAGTTCTGCCCATCGCTCGGGAGGCATCCCGGCTGGGGGCAGGGTCTGGACCACCGTCCGCAGGTTGGGTAGGCCGAAGACCTGGATGACGTGCCCGTGGGCCAGGGGCTTGGGCGGAGTGACGTGCGGACCCATCACCCAGTTGAACCCGGTGGTGACCACGGTGCGCTCCCCCACCCAGGCCCGATGCAGTCCGTACACCCCGGCCACATGACCGACCGGTATCTGAAGGAAGCCCAGGTCGGTGTCGGCCGTGGCCGGGGTGAATACGGCATCAAAGCTGAACCGGTCCACAGTGACGCCCATCGCGTCCGCCATCATCGCCGCCGATTCGGCGAAGACCTCACTCTCCCGGCGCAGGCTCTCGGCCAGCCCAGGGGTGTCGGGGTGCTGCCCGAACCCCATCGCACTCATCGTCTCCCCGGAGGCGTAGAGCGAGGCATCCACCGACTCGGTGATCCGGATCTCATCGACCCGGGCACAGCCACCCGAGAGGGCCATGGCCACCGAGTTCGTCAGCCCTGGATGCGCCCCGGATCCGACGATGGAGGAGTTGCCGGCCCGGCAGGCCTCCCGGATCCGGGCCAGGTCGGGTGCCGAGAGCCGATCGCCGGTGATCCAGGCCGCCGAGGTCGCGACGTTGATCCCGGCCGCGAGTAGCGCCACCAGTTCGTCCGCATCGGGCCAGAGCGGGTTGTAGACACAGGCGTCGGGGCGCAGCCCGAGCAACGCCTCGACGTCGTCGGTGGCCAGCACGCCGGTATCCGCAGGCGACTCCCCCGATCCGCACAGCCGCGCCGCATCGAGCCCCGCCTTCTCCGGGCTCCAGGCATGCACTCCGACGAGTTCGAGCCCGTCGCGCTCGATGATGGCGCGCAACGATTGGCGCCCGACGTTGCCGGTACTCCACTGGATCACGCGTAGGGGTGTGGTCATGGCGGTGAGCATCGCAGAGGGCTCCCGATCTGACCAGAGATCACCCGTGGATTGCCGACCTCCGTCGATCGCACCGCCTTCTGTTCCGGAATGTTGCGTGTCGGGACCTTAACGTATTATCGAACGCATGAGCGAACGCGTGGTGGACGTCGAGACGGAAGACCTCTCCGTCGATGACTCAGCCGTCGATGACTCGCTGCTCGCTGCGTTGGCCGATTCTCGGGATCTGATCGCTCAGGCCGAGGTCGAGCAACTCCTGATCGTGTCGGACTGGGCCCACACACACCCCGGCACCGGTGACACCACCGTGTTGTCTCGTGATGAACACCCCGGCGGGGAAGGCACCCCGGGAGTGGCGGCGTTCACGTCGTTGCCGCTCGGTGTGGCGT
>CAYNFY010000025.1:0-45413 GCA_964396585.1 uncultured Nocardioides sp. | reverse complement strand
TCGAGCTGATCCAGCCCATCGCGATGGAGGACAACCTCAAGTTCTCGATCCGTGAGGGTGGCCGCACCGTGGGTGCCGGTCGGGTTACCAAGATCCTCAAGTGATCTGAAGCTTCACCTCAGCGGCCCCGGACCTCGGTCCGGGGCCGCTGGTCATTTCAGGCCCGACCTTCCCCCTGGGGACATCCCACGGTCAGAGAGAATGGAAGGGTGAGCATGCCCCCGTTCGATCTTCCTTCCGTCGGCGCGGACCTGACCTTCGCTGCGGCGCTGCCGGCTCTGGAGCTGGCCCTCACCCGGGGTCGGGCGGCGGTGGTGCAGGCACCTCCGGGGTCCGGCAAGACCACGTTGGTGCCGCCGTTGGTGTCGAACCTGGCCGGACGCGTGGTGGTGACCCAGCCCAGGCGGGTGGCGGTCCGTGCGGCGGCCCGCCGACTGGCCGCGCTGGACGGCTCCGAGCCAGGCAGTCGGGTCGGTTGGACCATCCGCGGTGAACGCAAGGTCTCTGCCCGGACCTTGGTCGAGTTCGTCACCCCGGGGGTCTTGCTGCGCAGGCTGCTGGTCGACCCCGAACTGGCCGGAGTGGATGCGGTAGTCCTCGACGAGGTGCATGAGCGGCAGCTGGACACCGATCTACTGCTCGGGCTGCTCGGAGACGTCCGTCAGCTGCGGACAGATCTCACGGTGGTTGCGATGTCCGCCACCCTGGACGCGCCGCGGTTCGCCCGGTTGCTCGGCACCGAAGCGGATCCGGTCCCGGTGGTCGACAGTCCCGCCGCGCTGTACCCGCTCCAGGTGACCTGGGCACCGTTCGGAGCCTCCAGGACCGATCCACGAGGCGTCTCCCAGGGCTATCTGGAGCATCTGGCCAGCACGACCTACCGGGCGCACAGGGCGGCGTTGCGAGTCGATGCCTCGGTCGATGCCTTGGTCTTCGTACCCGGGGTGCGTGAGGTCGAGCAGGTGGCCGGGGCGTTGCGCCGACTGGACGGCGGGATCGAGGCGCTTGCCCTGCATGGCCGGATCGAGCCCGCCGCGCAGGACCGGGCGGTGTCGGGTCGGGGACCGGGGGATCCTCCCCGAGTGGTCGTCTCCACGGCCCTGGCCGAGTCCTCGCTGACCGTGCCCGGGGTACGGCTGGTGGTCGACTCCGGACTGTCGCGGGAACCTCGGCGCGATGCGGCTCGCGGGATGTCCGGTCTGGTGACCGTGACCGCGGCTCGGGCCACGATGGTGCAACGGGGCGGACGAGCCGCCCGACTGGGCCCGGGAACGGTGGTGCGCTGTTTCGATGAGCGGACCTATGTCTCGGCACCGGCCCACGTCACCCCCGAGATTCTGACCTCGGACCTGACTTCGGCCGCGCTGACCCTGGCTGGATGGGGGACGCCACGTGGCGCCGGGCTGGTACTGCCCGATGCTCCACCCAGCCCCGCCCTGGATGCGGCGGAGCGGGCGTTGCGGGTACTCGGTGCGATCCAGCCCGACGGGCGGGTCACCGAGTTGGGAGAGCGGCTGGCCGCGATGCCGCTGGACCCACGCTGGGGGAGGGCGCTGCTGGATTCTGGCGTCGAGTTCGGGGCCGATCCCGCAGCACGGGTGGTGGCCGCGCTGAGTGCCGACCTTCGACCTGCCGGCGCTGACACAGCGCGATTGCTGCGTGCCCTGGCTGCTGGTGACCATCCGGGAACCGGAGCCTGGCGACGTGAGAGCGTCCGCCTGGCCCGGCTGGTGGGAGGACATCCGGAAGGGGTTCGTGGTCGAGACGATGACGTGCTGGCGACCACGATCGCTCGGGCCTGGCCGGAACGGATCGCCCGGTTGGTGGAGGGGCGCACCTATCTGCTGGCCCAGGGGACCAGGGCGGCGCTGCCGAGCGACAGCGAACTGCTCGGAGAGCAGTGGCTGGCGATCGCCGAGGTCGGTCGGGCCGAGGGTCGCGAGGCAGACGGGACCGGTGCGGTGATCAGGGCCGCGGCTCGAATCGAGGAGGAGCAGGCGTGCCGGATGGCCGGAACCTTGCTGGAGACCGTGGACACCGCCGACCTGAGCAACGGTCGGGTACAGGGGAGACGGGTGCAACGGCTCGGCGCCATCGAACTCAGCGCTACCCCGGTCCGGTTGCCCGCGGACCGAGCCGAGCAGGCGGTGGTCGAGGCATTGGAGACCGATGGACTGGGACTGCTGAGGTTCTCACCGGCTGCGTCGGGGCTGCTGCGCAGGCTCGCCTTCCTACACCTCAACCTGGGAGAACCCTGGCCGGATGTGGGGGAGGCCCGGTTGCTTTCCCGGTGGCAGGAGTGGCTGGCGCCCGAGGTGCGACGGATCGCGGCGGGGACGCCGGTGGCGCGGGTGGAACTACTCGATGCGGTACGTCGGCTGCTGCCCTGGCCCGCGGCGGCCGAGTTGGAGAAGATCGCCCCGGAACGGCTTCGGGTGCCGTCGGGCAACACCGCGGCGGTGCGGTATCCCGAGGTCGGCGACCCCGGCCCGCCGGTGGTCGAGGTGAAGTTGCAGGAGTGCTTCGGTCTTGCCGAGAGTCCCCGACTGGCCGGGGTCCCGGTGCTCTTCCACCTGCTCTCCCCAGCAGGCCGGCCGTTGGCCGTCACCTCCGACCTGGCGAGTTTCTGGTCGGGTCCCTATGCCGGGGTCCGGGCAGAGATGCGCGGTCGCTATCCCAAGCATCCGTGGCCCGAGGATCCCTGGAGCGCCACTGCCACCCACCTGACCAAGAATCGCGCTGCCCGTCCCCGCTGATGAGGCACTTAACTGCCTCATCAGCGGACGGTGGACCGGTTCGGCTAGGGAGGTGGAAGCGCCGTACGCTGGCGGGCGTGAGCAATGCAGCCCCTGGTGTCCTCAATGCCGAGAACGTGGAAGCCGCGGCCGAGGCACTGGCCCCGATCGTGCTGCGCACTCCGCTTGAGCACAGTCCGAGGCTCTCCGAGCTGATCGGGGCGCCGGTACTGCTGAAGCGGGAGAACCGACAGATCGCCCGTTCCTACAAGGTGCGCGGTGCCTATTACGCGATCAGTGGGCTCAGTGCCGAGGAACGGGCTCGCGGGGTGGTCTGCGCGAGTGCAGGAAACCATGGCCAAGGCGTTGCCTGGAGCTGTGCCCGGCTGGGCATCCGGGCCCGGGTCTATGTGCCCGGAAACACCCCGCGCCAGAAGCGGCAGCGGATCCTGGCACTCGGCGCGGGACACGTGGAACTCGTCGTGGCCGGATCCTCCTATGACGAGGCCGGAGCCGCGGCGCGTACCGATGCCGAGTCGAGCGGGGCCGTCTTCGTGCATCCCTTCGACCAGGTGCCCACCATCCTCGGCCAGGGCAGCGTCGCGATCGAGGCGATGCAGCAGGCGGACGAACAGGGGCACAGGGTGCACACCGTGGTGGTCCCGATCGGGGGCGGGGGGCTGATCTCGGGGATGGTCACCTGGCTCAAGGCACGCCATCCGGGTGTCCGGGTGGTCGGCGTGGAGCCGGCCGGAGCGCCGAGCATGAGTGCCGCGCTGGCCGCCGGAGCTCCGGTGGCACTCGACGCAGTGGACACATTCGTGGACGGTGCCGCGGTGGGCCTGGCCGGAGCACTCACCTTCCCGGTGGTCCGGGACCTGGTCGATGAGGTGGTGACCGTGTCCGAGGGCGCGGTCTGCACCGAGATGCTGGAGCTCTACCAGGTCGAGGGGATCATCGCCGAGCCTGCCGGAGCGCTGGCCACCACCTATGCGGCGACCGTGCTGGCCGGACGGGTACCCGCCGACCAGGCAGTGGTCTGCATCGTCTCGGGTGGTAACAACGACGTCAGCCGGTATGCCGAGATCGTCGAGCGCTCGCTGCTGCACGAGGGCCTGAGGCACTACTTCCTGGTCACCTTTCCCCAGGAACCGGGGGCATTGCGGCACTTCCTCGATGACGTGCTCCGCGAGGGCGAGGACATCGTCAACTTCGAGTACGTCAAGAAGAACAACCGAGAGACCGGCCCCGCGTTGGTGGGGATCGAACTCGACTCCGTCGGTCTGCTCCCCGCCCTGTTGGAGCGGATGGAGGCGAGCCGCCTGCAGATCGAGCAGGTTCCCGCCGGCTCCCCGCTCTTCACCTTCCTGTCATGAAGCCCTTGTTCCGCTGAGGAGGCACCTAACAGCCGCATCACCGGACGCTGAGGAGGCACCTAACAGCCGCATCAGCGTTCTTGGAGGTGCCAGGGGGAGCCGTAGCCGGAGGGCTTGGGGGCGGAGAGCAGGTCGAGGAACGGGCGGGGCGGCATCGCCTCGGGGCCGAGCACCCCGGCCCCCGACCAGGCGCCCGAGGCCAGTAGCTCCAGGGCGATCACCGGATTGATCGCGGTCTGCCAGACCACACACTGGGCGCCGTAGTCGCGCATCGTGTCGGCGTTGTCGACCACGTGGTACAGGTAGACCGCCCGTGGCTCCCCGTCTTTGCCGGTACCGGTCACGTACAGCCCGGCGCAGGTCTTGCCCTCCATGAGCGGGCCGATCGTGGCCGGATCGGGTAGGCACGCGGCCACCACGTCGCGCGGGGAGACCTGAACCCCCTTGACCGATACCGGATCGGTCGAGTCCAGGCCCAGCGTGTGCAGGGTGCGCAGCACCCCGATCATCTGCTCGCCCAACCCGTACTTGAAGGTGACCTTGTCCGCGGTCACCCAGCGTGGCATCAGGAGTACCTCCTCGTGCTCCACGTGCACGCACTCCACCGGGCCGATCCCCTCGGGGAACTCGAAGACCTCCGGCTCGCTGAACGGGGGCAGGGTGTGGAAGCCCGCCTCCAGGCCGCCGCCCCCGGCCTCCGAACGTTCCCGCGACCACACCACCGGCGGGTTGAGGCACTCCTCGATCACGGTCCAGATCGAGAATCCAGGCGCGAAGATCTCCTCGCCGTTCTCCTCACGCACCACCAGATTGGCTCCGTCCCGGGTGCCCAGCTCGGTGATGTGGCTGAACAGCTCGTCGCTGGCGTATCGAGCGAAGACGTCGGACATGCCCGGCTCGACCCCGATCCCGACCAGCGCCAGCCGATCGGCCCGTTCCCACTGTGAGGCCCGGGCGAACTGCTCGTCACCCAACTTGACGCCCGGTGTCGAGTACGGCGTGTTCGGATGCGGCCGCGACAGGCTCATCGCCATGTCCAGATAGTCGGCACCGGCCGCGAAGGCCCCCTCGAAGATGGGCATCACGAAGCGTGGATCCACCGCATTGAAGACATGGGTGGCGCCGACCTGGTGAGCCAGGGCGGCAACCGCATCGGGTTCGGCGGCATCCACCTGGGCGGCGGTGAACCTGCGCTCTCCCGGATGACGATCCGCCACCGCCGCGACCGTCGCCTCGGCCCGGGCACGGTCGTAGTCGGCCACCACCCAGGTCGCGAAGTAGTCCCGCTCGGCGGCGATCCTGGCGGCGGCGTCCCCGACCCCTCCGGCACCGATCATCAATACTCTGGGTCGACCCATCTGCACTCCTCAGTTCTTGGTGGCGCGCAGATTGCGCACCACCTGGGCGCCTACCACCAGCAGCACGGCCGCCAGGAACATCGAGAAACCGATCACATTGGCCTCGGCCGGGATCCCGCGCTTGGCGGAGACGTAGACGAACTTCGGGAAGGTGGACTCGTTGCCCGAGACGAAGTTGGTGATGATGAAGTCGTCGAACGAGAGCGAGAAGGCCAGCATCGCGGCACCCGCCACCCCCGGCAGGATCAGCGGGAAGGTGACCTGCCAGAACGTCTGCAGAGGTGTCGCGTACAGGTCCTGGGCGGCCTCCTCCACCCGCGGATCGAGCGACTGGATCCGGGCCCGGACCGAGACCACCACGAAGCTCAGGCAGAACATGATGTGCGCGAACACGATCGTGCCGAAGCCCAGATCGATGCCGACCCGGGAGAAGCCCTGCACGAAGATCGTCAGCAACGAGGCGCCCATCACGATCTCGGGGGTGGCCATCGGCACGAAGACCAGCAGGTTGCTGGCCGCCTTGCCACGGAACCGGTAGCGCACCATCGCCAACGCCATCATCGTGCCCAGCACCGTGGCGATCACCGTCGAGAGCACCCCGACCTGCAACGAGGTGACCAGCGAGTCGCAGGCCCCGGCGACCCGGCACGGATTCTGCCAGTGCTTCCAGGTGAAGCCCTGCCAAGTGATATTGGTCTTGCCGTGATCGTTGAACGAGAAGACGAAGGTGTAGGCGACCGGGAGGAACAGATAGATCAGCACCAGGATCGCGCTGATCATCGCGAAGTGGTTGGCCAGCCATAGTTGGGCACGCTTCAGGGCGGAGGGCCGGTAGCCGCTGCTCGGGCCCGGCGAGGTGCGTGTTGGAGCCATGTCAGACCAGCTCCTCGGTGCCGAACTTGCGGACGTAGAAGTAGACCAGCACCAGGATCGCGGCCATCAGCGTGAACGACAGGGCCGCGGCGATCGGATAGCCGCCGGGTTGGGCCAGGAACTGGTCGTTGATGACGTTGCCCACCATCTTGCCGCTCTGCGGGCCGAGCAGTTCCATGTTCACGAAGTCGCCGGCGGCCGGGATGAACGTCAGCAGCGTCCCGGCCAGCACCCCGGGCATCGACATGGGCAGAGTGACCGTGCGGAAGGTGGTGAACCCGTTCGCATAGAGGTCACCTCCGGCCTCGATCACCCGAGGATCGGCCCGTTCCAGCGAGGCGTAGATCGGCAGCACCATGAACGGCAGGAAGTTGTAGGTCAGGCCCGTCACCACCGCCAGCGGGGTGTTGATGATGCGGCCCTCCGGCAGCAGGTGCAGCCAGTTCAGTGCCTCGGTGATCCAGGCGTCGTCCGACAGGATCTGGGTCCACGCCATGGTGCGCAGGATGAACGAGGTGAAGAACGGCGCGATGATGCAGATCAGCATGAAGTTGCGCCAGCGACCGGCCTTGAAGGCCAGTGCGTAGGCGAGCGGGTAAGCCAAGATGAAGGCCAGGAAGGTGGCCACCGCGGCGTAGCCGAAGCTGCGCGCGAAATGCGGCGCGTAATCGGTCAGAGCGGTGACATAGGTGTGCCAGTTCAGGTCCCGGTAGTAGTAACCCGGGTAGTTGGGGAACTTGCTCTGCAGACTGACCGCGGCCAGTTGGACCAGCGGGAAGACGAAGAAGAGTCCCAGCCACAGCACGCCGGGAAGCAACAGCAGATAGGCCATCCACGGTCGACGGTGCTCGGCTCCGGCCAAGGTCGCGGAGGCATCGTCGGGCGGAACACCACCACCGGCAACCGGTGCGGCGGCCGACAGCGCGCTCACGGTCGGTCCTCGACCGGAACCCCGAATGCGTGGCCGGGGTCCCAGCTGATCCACACCTCGTCACCGGGACGCAGGTCGAGCGGATCGACATCCATGTTCTGCTCGTAGACGCTCCACACCGTGCCCGAGGGCATCTCGATCAGGAAGCTGGTGGCCACGCCCAGGAACGAGACATCCTTCACGATGCCGCGCAGATCGTTGCCGCTCGTCGACGGCTCGCTACGGGAGACCTTCACCTTCTCGGGTCGGACCCCGAAGATGAAGTCACCCTCGGCCACCGCGGAGCGATCCCGGCGGACCCGCACCAGGGTGCCCAGGACCGTCGCGGTCAGAAAGTCGCCGTCGATGCCGTCGATCGTGCCGGGCCCCATATTGGACTGCCCCACGAAGCTCGCCACGAACCGGGTCCGGGGCAGGTCATAGAGGGCCACCGGGGCATCCATCTGCTCGATCTGCCCGTTGTTCATCACCGCCACCGTGTCGGCCATGGTCATGGCCTCCTCCTGGTCGTGGGTGACATGGATGAAGGTGAGCCCGACCTCGGTCTGGATCCGCTTCAGCTCCACCTGCATCTCGCGGCGCAGCTTCAGGTCCAGTGCCCCCAGCGGCTCGTCGAGCAGCAGCACCTCCGGCTGATTCACCAGGGCCCTGGCCAGGGCCACCCGTTGCTGCTGACCACCGGAGAGCTGAGCCGGCTTGCGGGTCGCGAACCTGCTCATCTGGACCAGGTCGAGCGCGCCGTCGGCCAGGGCGAGCGCATCCTTCTGGCGGCGTCGCTTAGGGCCGAAGGCCACGTTGTCGCGAATGCTCAGGTGCGGGAACAGAGCGTAGGACTGGAACACCGTGTTGACCGGCCGCTCATAGGGCCGTGACCCGGTCAGATTGGTCTCCCCGATCAGTACCCGACCCGCGGTCGGCTGCTCCAGTCCGGCCACCATCCGCAGGGTGGTGGTCTTGCCGCAGCCCGAAGGCCCCAGCAGCGCGAAGAACGATCCACGCGGCACGGTCAGGCTCAGCTCGTCGACTGCCCGGAACCCGGCGAACTGCTTGGTGACCGACTCGATCCGCAGGTCACCGGTGGCCTCACGAAAACCCATCTCAGCTCCCCATCACCTTCTGTGCCCACAACTGCGCGTACTCGATGTCCTCGTTGGGGTCGAGCACCCGGAAGTCCTGGATGTTGTGGTCCTTGATATACGCCGCGCTGGGGAAGATCAGCGGGCTCTCAGCCAGTGTCGGGTCGATCTTCTCCATCGCCTGCTGGGCACCCTTGACCGGTGAGACGTAATTGACGTACGCCGCCACCTGGGCAGCCACGTCGGGCTCGTAGTAATAGTCCATCAGCGCCAGTGCGTTGATCCGGCGGTGGGAGGTGATCGGCACCATCATGTTGTCGCTCCACAACGTCCCGCCGCTTTCGGGGATGGTGAAGGTCCAGTTGTCGTCGCCGGTGTCGGCGGCCAGGATGAAGATGTCACCGCTCCAGGTGATCCCGGCCCAGGCATTGCCCGACGTCAGGTCCTCCAGGTAGGAGTTTCCCTTGACCTTGCGGATGTAGCCCTGGTCGATCTTCTGCTGGACGAACTCGACGGCCTTCTCGAACTGCGCTCTGCCCCAGTCGCCGGTGATGTCGACGCCCTGGTACTGCATCACGAGGCCGATCGTGTCGCGGAACTCCGAGAGCACCACGATCTTGCCCTTGAGGTCGTCGGTGAACAGGTCGTCGAGCGACTTGATCTCGCGTCCGACCTTCTTCTTGTTGTAGCCGATGCCGGCGAAGCCGCTCTGCCAGGTGATGGACTGGGTCCGCCCAGGATCGAAGGAGACCTCCCGGAGCGCGTCCAGCATGTTCGAGACCACGTGCGGCAGCCGCATCAGATCCATCGGCTGGCACAGCTGGTCCCGAATCACCCGCGCCGCCATCCAGTCGGTCGGGGTGAAGATGTCCCGGTCGATGTCCTGGCCAGCCTGCAGTTGCGGCCGGATCTTGGCGAAGTAGGTGTCGTTGTCGTCGATGTCCTCGAAATACTGGACCTTGATCCCGGTCCGCTCGGTGAACGCCTCCAGGGTCGGGTGCGCCTGCGTCTTGTCGTTCGTGTCCAGGTAGGCGGTCCAGTTCGCCCACTTGACCAGTCGCTGATCGGCGGAGAGATCCTGGGGGAGCTTCAGGCTGGCCGCGCCCCCGCTCGGGGGCGACGGCGGAGCGCAGGCGTTCAGCGTGAGCCCCGCTCCCAGCGCCCCGGCGCCGCCGAGCAGTGCCCGCCGGCTGAGGGCGCCGCGCTGGGCGGCTGCCACCAACGGTGCGATGTCAGGGTCGGGTGGTCGCCGACGGCGGCCGGGGAACGGTGTCATCTGCTGCCCTCCTGGAGGATCAACTCTCGATATTGGCCATCACGTGCTTGATCCGGGTGTAGTCCTCGAACCCGTACATGGACAGGTCCTTGCCGTAGCCGGACCTCTTGAAGCCGCCGTGCGGCATCTCGGCCACGATCGGGATGTGGGTGTTCACCCAGACACAGCCGAAGTCGAGCGCGGCGGTCATCCGCATCGCCCGACCGAAGTCCGTGGTCCAGACCGAGGAGGCCAGCCCGTAGTCCACTCCGTTGGCGAGGGCGATCGCCTCGGCCTCGTCGGTGAACGCCTGCACGGTGATCACCGGGCCGAAGATCTCGTTCTGGATCGCCTCGTCGTCCTGGCGCATTCCGGCCAGCACGGTGGGCGCCACGAAGAAGCCCGGCCCCATCGACTCGATTCGGTTGCCGCCGGCCAGCACGTTCGCGTGGTCCGGCAGCCGATCGAAGAAACCGAGGACCCGCTCCAGCTGGTTCGGGTTGTTGACCGGGCCCAGATCGGCGTCGGCGTCCTCGGGCATCCCGACCGCCACATTGGTGCGGGCGTAGGCTCCCAGCGCCTGGCTGAACTCCTCGGCGATCGACGCCTCGACCAGTACCCGAGTGGCCGCCGTGCAGTCCTGACCCGCATTGAAGTAGCCGGCTCCGGCGATCCCTTCGACGGCTGCCTCGATGTCGGCATCGGCGAAGACCACGACCGGTGCCTTGCCGCCCAACTCGAGGTGGACCCGTTTGATCTGCGGTGCGGCACTGGCGGCCACCTCGGCCCCGGCGCGGACGGATCCGGTGATGGAGACCATGGCCGGGGTGCGGTGTTCGACCAGCGCCCGCCCGGTGGTGCGATCACCGGTCAGCACGTTGAAGACGCCCGGTGGGAGGAACCGACCGGCCAGCTCGGCCAGCAGCAGGGTGGTCTCCGGGGTGGTGTCGCTGGGCTTGAGGACGATCGTGTTCCCGGCGGCCAGAGCCGGCGCGATCTTCCACATCGCCATCATCATCGGGTAGTTCCATGGGGTGACCTGTCCGACCACGCCGATCGGCTCCCGGCGGATCCAGGAGGTGTGCCCGGGCAGGTACTCGGCCGCGGCTCGTCCCTCCAGGACCCGGGCGGCGCCGGCGAAGAAACGCAACTGGTCCACCATCGGGGGAACCTCCTCGCTGGCGGTCAGTGCGTTCGGTTTGCCCGTGTTCTCACCCTCCAACTGGACGAAGTCATCGGCGCGGGACTCGATCGCGTCGGCGAAGTCGAGCAGCATCTTCTGTCGTTCGCCGGGGGTGGTCCTCTTCCAGGATGCGAAGGCCGTGTCCGCGGCCGAGAAGGCCCGGTCCACGTCCTCGGCGGTGCTGACCGGTGAGAGCGCGACCACGTCCCCGGTGGCCGGGTTGACGATCTCGGTGACCGCAGAACCGCTCGCCTCGATGTACTCGCCGTTCACGTAGTTGCGTAGTCGGCGCGGCGTGGGGCTGGACATGACGTATCCCTCCTGCTGGCCGGGACTCGGTCTGCTGCCCGAGTCTCGGCTCAGACGAATGTGACGGTGTCGGTGAGCGTAGGCCGAACCGGTGACTCTTGAC
This sequence comes from uncultured Nocardioides sp., assembly GCA_964396585.1. Taxonomy (GTDB): domain Bacteria; phylum Actinomycetota; class Actinomycetes; order Propionibacteriales; family Nocardioidaceae; genus Nocardioides. Next base: position 34,214 of record CAYNFY010000025.1, on the reverse strand, counting down.
CAGAGGGGGAGGTGGTATTGATTGTTGTTTGCCAAGAAATGACCCAGAAATCCAACAGATTCCGCACCCGATACTTGCTATTCGTGCGGATCGCGCATCACCATGGGGGCATGTCTGTACCTGTCAATAGGGCGCAGGAAGTCGGCACCGTGAGACTCGATGCCACTGCCAAGCGGATCATCGAGTTGCTCCAGGTCGACGGACGCGCGTCGTATGCGGCGATCGCCAAGGACGTCGGGCTCTCCGAGGGAGGGGTCCGGGCGCGGGTGCAGCGGCTCCTGGACGCCGGACTGATCCAGATCGTGGCGGTCACCGATCCGGTGCAGGTCGGTTTCAACAGGCAGGCCATGATCGGGGTCCGGACCGAGGGCGATCTCACCGCCGCGGGGGACCGGATCGCGACATTGCCCGAGGTCGACTACGTCGTCACCACCGCCGGGAGTTTCGACCTGCTGGTCGAGGTGGTGTGCGAGGACGACGACCATCTGCTGGAGGTGATCCGGCAGATCCGTGAGGTGCCCCGGGTGGTCTCCACCGAGACGTTCGTCTATCTGAAGCTCAACAAGCAGCACTACAACTGGGGGACCCGATGACCCAGCACGACCTCGACTACCAGAGCGCCGGCCGAGACCATCTGTGGCTGCACTTCACCCGACAGTCCGTGTACGAAGAGGGCGGCCGGATGCCGGTCATCGTGCGCGGCGAGGGGCACAAGATCTTCGACGACCAGGGCAAGGAGTACATCGACGGGCTGGCCGGGCTCTTCGTGGTCCAGGTCGGTCACGGGCGTGAGGAACTGGCCGAGGCGGCGGCCCGGCAGGCCAGGGAACTGGCGTTCTTCCCGATCTGGTCGTTCGCCCATCCGCGGGCAATCGAGTTGGCGGATCGGCTGGCGAGGATGGCTCCGGGTGACCTGAACCGGGTCTTCTTCACCACGGGCGGGGGCGAGGCCGTGGAGTCCGCCTGGAAGCTGGCCAAGCAGTACTTCAAGCTGGTCGGCAAGCCAGGCAAGCACAAGGTGATCAGCCGGGCGGTGGCCTATCACGGCACCCCCCAGGGTGCCTTGTCGATCACCGGGATCCCGCCGCTCAAGGAGATGTTCGAGCCGCTGGTCCCCGGGGCCCACAAGGTGCCCAACACCAACTTCTACCGACGCCCGGACTTCGTCGGCGATGATGAGAAGGTATTCGGTCGCTGGGCGGCCGACCGGATCGCGGAGGCGATCGAATTCGAGGGACCCGACACGGTGGCGGCGGTCTTCCTCGAGCCGGTGCAGAACGCAGGGGGATGTTTCCCGCCCCCGCCCGGCTACTTCGAGCGGGTCCGCGAGATCTGCGACGCCTACGACGTGCTGCTGGTCAGCGACGAGGTGATCTGCGCCTTCGGCCGGGTGGGGGAGATGTTCGGTGCCGCCGAGTTCGGGTACCAGCCCGACATCATCACCTGCGCCAAGGGGCTCACCTCGGGGTATTCGCCGATCGGCGCGATGATCGCCAGCGACCGGCTCTTCGAGCCGTTCAAGCACGGCAGCACCTCGTTCGCGCACGGCTACACCTTCGGTGGACACCCGGTGTCGGCGGCGGTGGCGATGGCCAATCTGGACATCATGGAACGCGAGGGTCTCGTGCAGCACGTGCAGGACAACGCGCCGAAGTTCCGGGCCGCACTCGAGCGGCTGCGCGACATCCCGATCGTCGGTGACGTCCGCGGGCACGGGTACTTCTATGGGATCGAGCTGGTCAAGGACCGGGCCACCAAGGAGACCTTCACCCATGAGGAGTCCGAGCGCTTGTTGCGCGGCTATCTCTCCGGGGCGTTGTGGGATGCCGGTCTGTACTGCCGGGCCGACGACAGAGGTGACCCGGTGATCCAGTTGGCGCCGCCGCTGATCATCGGAGAACCCGAGTTCGATGACATCGAGTCCCGGCTGCGCAGTGTGTTGGAGGGGGGACTCGACCTTCTGTGAGACAACACCGGTGGGCGCCACCCGGACGCTGACCTTCCGGTGACACGGCACAAGCGTTGGACGGGGGTCTTCGGATTGTGCCGTGCCACCGAGGGGTGGGGCCTGCGGCGTACCGTTGGCCGGGTGCGCAACCACCATCGTCCACTGTTTCGTGGAGAGGCCTTCTTCGCCGAGCATGCGGGGGAGATCGACCCGATCGCCCTGAACGAGGCCGCCGACCGGGCTGCTGCCGCTCTGGTCCGCGGTGCCCGGCGTAGTAGCGATGCCGGGGTGGCGGACCGGGTGCTGTCCCTGGCCGAGGTCGAGGGCATCGAAGGGATCGCCGAACTATGGGCCGACCGGCCCGAGGACTCGCTGGCCGGGGCGCTGTGGCGGCTCTACCTGGTGCATCAGTGGGTGCATGCCGACCCGGTCGGCGCGGCCCGTGAGTTCGAGGCGGGCCGGGCCCGGGCTCAGGTCGCCCGCGTCGTCGCCGGGGTAGAGGAACCGCCCGGTGCCGACCAGGTGCGGGCCATGGTCGATGAGGTGCTGCGCGGGATCGCGACCCGTGAGTTCGCCGATGTGTTGCTCCAGGCCGCCGCATTCGCTCGAGTGGTCGCGGTCGGCCGGGCGGCCCTGGGGGAGCCAGGGGACCCGACGTCCGGTGCGGCCCGGATGCTGGTGCTGTCCGAGGCGTTGGAACGCGCCGCCCACCTTGAGCTCGTCGGATCATTGGACTGATCCTGGGTTTCAGGATCAGCCGGCGGGGTGCGTGCCAGGGCGATCCGACAGGGAACCGTGAAGCGAGATGGCGCGGGTTCGGAACTAGTCACTACACTGGTCTTGAAGCACGTCGGACCGTGGTAGCCCCGGGTCCCAAAATTAGCCGCTAAGAGCGGCCACGCGCCGAGAGGCGCTTCCCGGTCCGGCGTGCTTCACCATTTCCGGTGAGAAGCGCCATTAGCCTGAGCGCATGGCCACTCGACCCACGTTGCGTGAGACGTTCCGTCGACTCGTCGGTTCACGCCGAGCGAGCCGGGCAGGCGGGTCCGGACCGAGCCAGGACCCGATCCAGGTGGAGTACGCCCCCGAGGCCGACGGTGAACCGGATCCCGGTGAGGTGGTCTGGAGCTGGGTCGCCTTCGAGGAGGACCCCACCCAGGGCAAGGACCGGCCGGTCCTGTTGCTGGGCCAGGAGGGGACCGATTGGCTGGCCCTGATGCTGACCAGCAAGGACCATGACCGCGATGCGGCCGATGAGGCCCGCTGGGGGCGATCCTGGATGGATGTCGGCTCCGGAGGCTGGGATCGGCAGGGACGACCCAGCGAGGTGCGGCTGGATCGTCTACTGCGGCTCGACCCCGATGCGATCCGCCGAGAGGGAGCCGCACTGCCCCGAGAGCGCTTCGATGCCGTGGTGCAGGCGGCGCGGGCCTTCCATACCCTCGCTTGAACGGCCCGCCGGTAAGCCCGGGGTCGGCCGGGCGACGGTCCGGGCTGACGATGCGCCGGCTTCAGGCACTCGATAAGGTTCCGGATGGCGGCCCGTGTGGTCCGGCGATCTTCGGCGGTCTCTGGGTGTGGTCGCCCGAGCCGACAAGCTCCAGAGAGGATCTCAGATGACCCGCAGGCCCAGTCCGGCACGATCTCGCAACAGCCGGTTCCGGTTGGCGGTGGTCGGTCTGCTCGGGCTGAGCCTCCTGCTCACGGCATGCAGTGACGACAAGGAGCCAGCCAAGAAGCCGAAGGCGTCACCGACGGTGTCGGTAGCCAAGGTCAGTCTGGGAGTCTACGGACATCCGGAAGAACTCGCCGAGTACCAACGGATCGTGGCCGACTTCAACAACGACAACCCGCTGACCAAGGTCACGTTGACGACATGGGACAGCCCCGAGCAGGCGTCGGAGGCGCAACTGTCCGGGGAATCGCTCCCCGACGCCTTCCTGAGCGACTACGACGATCTGGACGACCTCTTGAGGGCTCAGCGGATCCGACCGGTCTCGGATCTGATGGATGAGCGGGGCATCAGCTTCGGCGACAACTTCGCCCGGACCGCGCTCCAGGGCTTCGGTGCCGATGGTGAGCTGCAGTGCCTGCCCTATGAGATGTCGCCTTCGGTCGTCTTCATCAATACCGACCTGGTCGACTTCGACAAGATCGCCGCGCGCGGGCTGCCGGTGCCGACTCGCCCGGACCGTTGGAGTCTGGGCACCTTCGCCGCGGCCGCCCAGTTCGCGGCTCGGCCACGTAAGGGGATCAAGGCATTCGCGTTCGAGCCGAACCTGACCACCCTGGCGCCGTTCGTGCTCAGCGGCGGGGGGAAGCTGTTCGACGACGACAGCATCACCGCGACGCCGACCTCCCTGGCCTTCAGCGACGACAGCAGCCGTGATGCACTGCAGCGGACCCTGGAGGTGTTCCGTGATCCGAGGTGGTCGATCACCCAGGAACAACTGAACGAGGCGACCCCGCTGGAGTGGTTCAAGAAGGGCAAGGTCGCCATGATCATCGGGACCCACGAGCTGTTGCCCGAACTGCGGAAGGTGACGGGACTCAACTTCGATGTGAAGGCATTGCCCGCCGTGGATCGCACCACGACCCTGGCCCAGATGTCGGGATTGTGCATCTCGGCCGACACCAAGGACCCTAACGCGACCGCCGATGTGGTGGCGGCACTCAGCAGTGATGACTCCGTCTCCCGAATCGCCGCACTCGGCTACCTGGCGCCCGCCAACCTGGCGGTGGCAGGGTCCGAGGCGGTCCGCACGCCGAGCCAGATGCCGGCCACCGCGATCGCGTTCTACAACAGCCTGCGCACGGTCATGGTCCCCCCGCGAGTTCCGGACTGGGCAGCCCTGGAAGAGCAGGTCCGTCCGTACCTCGAGCAGCTGCTATTCGACGAACCGACCCTCGACCTCGAGGGGGTGACCACCGCGCTCGACGAGTCGTCCCGGCTCCTGCTCGACCCACAGGTCACGGCGTCCCCCAGTAACTCTCCCAGCGATTCGGTGAGCGGGAGCCCCGAACCGGAAGAGACCCCCTGATCCTGCGGTCTGCTTCCGGTTACCGGGCCGAAAACGAGGTGCACTCGGGGTGTTGATGCCGCACGATGGCGGGTGTGGGACACGTGGATGTGAACGGGGTGCGCTTCGAGCTGCCGGACGGGCGGGTGCTGCTCGATGACGTGTCGTTTCGGGTGGGGGAGGGTGCCAAGGTCGCCCTGGTCGGCGCCAACGGTGCCGGTAAGACAACCCTGTTGCGGATCATCACCGGTGAGTTGAGCACGCACGAGGGCGCCGTCACCCGCTCGGGTGGTCTGGGCGTGATGCGTCAGTTCGTGGGACACGGCGGCGTCGACGACACGGTGGCTGACCTGCTGCTGTCGGTCTCGCCGCCCGGGATCCGGGCCGCTCAGGCCCGGCTGCACGACTGCGAGGTGGCGCTGATGGACACCGACGACGAGCCCACCCAACTGCGTTACGCGGAGGCTCTGGCCGACTATGCCGACGCCGGAGGGTACGACCTCGAAGTGGTGTGGGACGTGTGCACCGTGCGTGCGCTCGGGGTGTCGTACGACCGGGCCAGGTACCGAGCACTCGCAACCCTCTCGGGCGGGGAGCAGAAGCGCCTGGTGCTGGAGTACCTCCTGGCCGGACCCGACGAGGTGCTCCTCCTCGATGAGCCGGACAACTACCTCGATGTGCCGGGAAAGCTCTGGCTGGAGGAACGAATCCGGAGCAGCGGCAAGACCATCCTGTACATCAGCCATGATCGAGAGCTGCTCGCCAACACCGCCACTCGGATCGTCACGCTGGAATTGGGTCAGGGCGGGGGAGACCGCCGCGGAAACACCGCCTGGGTGCATCCGGGTGGCTTCGCCGGCTACCACCAGGCCCGCAGAGACAGGTTCGCCCGGTTGGAGGAGCTGCGTCGCCGGTGGGATGAGGAGCACACCAAGCTCAAGACACTGGTGGCATCGCTCAAGCAGAAGGCCGCCTACAACGATGGGATGTCCTCGCGCTATCAGGCTGCCCAGACCCGACTGCACCGGTTCGAAGAGGCGGGACCGCCCACCGAACAGCCCCGAGAGCAACGCGTCACGATGCGATTGCGCGGAGGCCGCACCGGCAAGCGGGCCGTGGTCTGTGAGCGGTTGGAGCTCAGCGGCCTGATGCGACCCTTCGACCTGGAGGTCTGGTATGGCGAGCGGGTCGCGGTGCTGGGTTCGAACGGCTCCGGCAAGTCTCATTTTCTGAGGCTGCTGGCCGCCGGTGGCACCCGGCCTGAGGCTGAGCACCTCCCCGTCGGTGATGCGGCTCCGCTGCCGGTGCCGCATAGCGGGACGGCGCGACTGGGCGCCCGGGTCCGTCCGGGGTGGTTCGTCCAGACACACGATCACCCCGAGTTGAGGGGGCGGACCCTGCTGCAGATCCTGCACCGGGGCGAGACTCGGCCCGACGGTACCGGACGCGCGGGGATGGACCGGGAACAGGCGTCACGGGTGCTCGACCGTTACGAACTCGCTCAGGGGGCCGAGCAAACCTTCGAATCGCTCAGCGGAGGCCAACAGGCTCGGTTCCAGATCCTGTTGCTGGAACTCTCCGGAGCCACCCTGCTGCTCCTCGACGAACCCACCGACAACCTCGACGTACAGTCAGCCGAAGCGCTGGAGGAAGGTCTGGCGGCCTTCGAGGGGACCGTCGTCGCGGTGACACATGACCGCTGGTTCGCTCGCGGTTTCGACCGGTTCCTGCTTTACGGGGCGGATGGCACCGTTCGGTCGTGCGGCGAACCGGTCTGGGACGAGGGCCGAGTCGAGCGGGTGCGCTGAACATCACCTGAGAAATGCAGACAGCCCCGCCACTGGACGATCGTCCAGTGGCGGGACCCTCCTCCGAGTCTCCACCCAAGGAGGAGGGGATCTGCGCTGCCACCTTCGAGCAACACTCTAGAAGGTGAGCACCGGCCGAGCCGGAATCGGGTCGAGTCTCAGCGTTCCAGGTCTTCCTGGTGGGCCGGGACCGGAGCGGTTAGTTGCCGAAGGGGTTGGTACCTCCGAAGGGGTCGGACGGGGTCTGCTGCTGCTCCGGCTGCTGACCCTGGGGGGTTGCGTATTCGCCGTTGTCGGAGTCCAGCTTGAGCTTGGCGCTCTGCTCCTTCCCCTGGTGCTGCCAGGTGAGGGTTACCTCGTCACCGGGGCGGTGGGAGCGGATCGTGGCGATCAGACTGTCGGCTCCCTCGATGAGCTGATTGTCGACGCGGGTGACCACGTCGCCGGCCTGTAGTCCGGCCTTGGCGGCGGTCGATCCCTTGGTGACCTGCTTGACCAGTGCTCCCAGGGTCGTGGTGGTGTTGTTCTCCGAGGAGTCGGCCACCCCGATTCCCAGTCGGGCGTGGGTCGGGGTGTCCCCGGCGCGCATCTGGTCGATGATCGGCACGATCTCGTCCATCGGGATCGCGAAGCCCAACCCGATGGATCCCGCGCCGCCCGCGGTGGAGTCTGAGGCGGTACGGATCGAGGCATTGATCCCGATCACGTTGCCGTTCATGTCCACCAGCGCCCCACCGCTGTTGCCGGGGTTGATGGCCGCGTCGGTCTGGATCGCCGGGTAGACGGTGGCGTTGCCCGAGTTCGTGCCCACATTGACCGGACGGTTCAGCGCACTGACGATGCCCGACGTGACCGTGGAATTGAGGCCGAAGGGGGACCCGATGGCCACCACCGACTGTCCCACCTTCAGGTCCGAGGACTTGCCGAGGCTGGCCGGGGTCAGATCCTTGACGTTCTCGGCCTTGATCAGGGCCGTGTCGGTCAGCGGATCGGTGCCCACGATGCTGGCCGGTGCCCGGGTTCCGTCGTTGAACACGACGGTGATCGAGCCACCGCTCTCGGCCAGTTCGACGACGTGGTTGTTGGTCAGGATCTCACCGTCGCTGGACAATACGATTCCCGAGCCGGACCCGGCTCCCTGGCTGCCCGAGACCTCGATCATCACGACCGAGGGCAGTACCTTCTGGGCCACGGACTCCACCGATCCGTTGAGCACGGTAGGAGTGCCGTTGTCGACCACCTTGGAGACCGAGGTGCCACCAGGGGAGTTCTGCGAGTCGTTCGAGGTCCACAGGGCGGCTCCGCCGACACCGGCACCCGCCCCGACCAGCAGCACGCCGACCAAGGTCGCGGCCGCCATGCCCCGACTTCGACGCCGCGGTGCGTAGTGCTGTGACTGCGCCGCCCAGGGCGGGACCGGGGCGGTGGCCGGGGTGCCGAACTGCTGCGTGGGCTGTGGGGCGTGCGGAGCCTGCCAGGTGGGTTGCCCTGATGGCTGAGGGATCCGCTCCCCGAGCGGCGTGGTGTCGTCCGGCTGACTCCGGTGGGGGTCGACGTAGCGGCCGGGGTAGTCACTGCTCGGCGTGCTGTACCCGGGCGTGGGCTCACCGGGGCGGGGTGCTTCGAACGACCCACCCGCCGGAGTCTGGTCCCCCGAAGCCCAGGTGGGCTCAGCTCCGGGAGTGCGATCAGGGTGCTGGGGGTCCTGCGGCGTCTCGTTCATGTACCCCAGCCTGCGCATTCTTCCTGTGAACCCGCTGAGACTGTGCTGGGCATGCCTCAAGACCTTGCTGAGGAAGCGTCTCAGACATCTCAGGATGACGGACCGGACCGGCTGCCGAATCGTCTGACGGCCGGCCTCTCTTCGCTGGGAAGGAGACCGGCCGTCAGATGTCGGCAGGAGAGGGCGAGGCTCAGGCCCAGCGCTCCGAGGCCGGGACCAGGGTCAGTCCGCGGTCGCCGGTGTAGATCTGCTTGGGACGGGCGATCTTCTGGTCCTTGTCCGTGATCAGTTCGTTCCACTGGGCCAGCCAGCCCGGGCTACGGCCGATCGCGAACAGGACGGTGAACATCTCCGGCGGGAACTGCAGGGCCTCATAGATCAGGCCCGAGTAGAAGTCCACATTCGGGTAGAGCTTGCGCTTGACGAAGTACTCGTCCTCAAGCGCGATCTTCTCCAGCTCCTGGGCGATCTCCAGGAGCGGGTTGACGCCGGTCACCTCGAAGACGTCCTCGGCGGCGCTCTTGATGATGCGGGCGCGCGGGTCGTAGTTCTTGTAGACCCGGTGACCGAAGCCCATGAGCTTCTCGTTGCCGGCCTTGACCCCTTCGATGAACGCGGGGATGTTCTCCTTCGAGCCGATCCGGCGCAGCATCCGCAGGACGGCCTCGTTGGCGCCACCGTGCAGCGGGCCGTAGAGCGCGCCGATACCGCCGGCCACTGCCGAGTACGGGTCGACCTCCGAGGATCCGATGGAACGGACCGCGTTGGTCGAGCAGTTCTGCTCATGGTCGGCATGCAGGATGAACAGGGTGTCCAGGGCCTTCACCAGACGCGGGTCGGCGTCGAACTTCTTCTCGCTCATCTTGAAGAGCATGGAGAGGAAGTTAGCGGTGTAGGACAGGTCGTTGTCGGGGTAGACGAACGGCTTGCCCTGGGCGTGCCGATACGACCAGGCACCCAGCGTGGGCATCTTGGCGATCATGCGGACGATCTGCATGTGCCGGTTGTCCGCGTTCTTGATGTCGCGGGCATCGGGGTAGAACGTCGACAGGGCTCCGATGCTGGCCATGAGCATGCCCATGGGGTGTGCGTCGTAGCGGAATCCCTGCATGAACTCCTTGACGTTCTCGTGCACGAAGGTGTGGTACGTGATCTCGTGCACCCAGGAGTCGTACTGCTCCTTGGTGGGGAGTTCGCCGTTGATCAGGAGGTAGGAGACCTCCATGAAGTTCGACTTCTCGGCGAGCTGCTCGATCGGGTAGCCCCGGTATTCGAGGATGCCCTTGTCACCGTCGATGAAGGTGACGGCACTGCGGCATGATGCGGTGTTCACAAAGCCCGGGTCGTAGGTGGCCAGTCCGGGCTGATCGGAATCGAACTTGATCTGCCCCAGGTCAGCGGCCTTGATCGTGTTGTCCGTAATAGGGAATTCGTACTCTTGGCCGGTCCGGTTGTCGCGGACGGTCAGCGAGTCGGAGTTGGCCGCTGCGTCGGTCACGTCGGCTCCTCGTTGAGGCGATATGCGGAAGATAGTTGTCTACACCAACCTAGTCGGCCCTTGCGTCAGGTGCTAACCCGGGCCACGGTTTTGGACATCACCCCCGTCCCCCGTAGCATGACTGATCGCGTCTCCTGCCGTGCCGACGATGACCCCTGCCTGGGAGTTCTGAGTCGGTGCAGATCCGGACGACCAGCCTCGATCGAACATCCCTAGCGGTGGTGAGATCCGGGGCTGGGGCGAGCCGGGCCGTGTTCGTCAGAAGACGTCGCAACACCACCTGATCGGGACCTCTGGTCAGGCACTACGAACGAGAAGGTTGTTTGAGCCGTGCGTACGTACAGCCCGAAGCCCGGTGACATCACCCGTGAGTGGCACGTCATCGACGCCGAAGACGTGGTGCTGGGTCGCCTCGCCGTCCAGACCGCGAACCTACTGCGGGGCAAGCACAAGCCGCAGTTCGCGCCGAACGCTGACACCGGTGATTTCGTCGTCATCGTCAATGCCGAGAAGGTCGCCCTTTCCGGTAACAAGAGGGCCGACAAGATGGTCTACCGCCACTCCGGCTACCCGGGTGGTCTGAGCACGACCCCGATCGGTGAACTGCTGGAGAAGGATGCCCGCAAGGCCATCGAGAACGCAGTCTGGGGCATGCTGCCGAAGAACAAGCTCGGCCGCCAGATCCTGAAGAAGCTCAAGGTCTACTCCGGCCCGGAGCACCCCCACGCGGCCCAGCAGGCCACGCCGTTCGAGATCAAGCAGATCTCCCAGTAATCGTCGGAAAGTCGAAGAGGACACATCGTGGCTGACGCAGTCGAGAACACCGAGGTCGAGGAGACCTTCGAGACCAACGAGCAGGGCATTGCCTATAGCTCTGAGAGCGAGGCGTCCGCAGACGCGCCGCTCAACCCCGCAACCATCGCCCCCGCAGCGGCCACCGGTCGTCGTAAGCAGGCCGTGGCTCGGGTTCGGATCGTTCCGGGCACCGGCGAATGGACCGTCAACGGCCGAGCCCTGGACAGCTACTTCCCCAACAAGCTCCACCAGCAGGTCGTCAACGAGCCCTTCGTGACCACCGGCCTGGAGGGACGTTTCGATGTCATCGCCCGGATCCACGGCGGCGGCATCACCGGCCAGGCCGGTGCGCTGCGCCTGGGCGTGGCCCGTTCCCTGAACGCGGTCGACGTCGAGGCCAACCGCCCGAGCCTGAAGAAGGCCGGTCTGTTGACCCGCGACGCTCGCGTGATCGAGCGTAAGAAGGCCGGTCTCAAGAAGGCCCGTAAGGCTTCGCAGTTCAGCAAGCGCTGATTCATGGCCGGTCCGCCTCGATGCGGACCTGCTGGAGACACCCCCGTTCGACTTCGGTCGGGCGGGGGTGTTTCGCGTCCGGACCGCTGAGACGGCACTTGATGTTCACCCGGGAGTAAACATCAAGTGCCGTCTCAGCGGGAGGAAGGTGACGAATCGGACATCGATGGCCGGATGCTGAGCGCCCGATACCAGGCACTCGACCCTCCTCCGTTAGCGTTGGCCGACATGGCACGACTCTTCGGAACCGACGGTGTGCGCGGGCTCGCCAACGAGACACTGACCGCTGAACTGGCCCTCGACCTGTCGGTCGCGGCGGCGCACGTCCTGGCCGATGCCGGCGCCTTCACCGGCCACCGGCCGTTGGCCGTGGTCGGCCGTGATACCCGGATCTCCGGACAGTTCCTGGAGGCCGCCGTGGTGGCCGGGCTGGCCTCGGCCGGAGTGGATGTGCTGTTGCTCGGGGTGCTGCCCACTCCGGGGGTCGCCTACCTGACCGACAAACTGGGGGCCGATCTGGGTGTCGTGCTGTCGGCCTCGCACAACCCGATGCCCGACAACGGGATCAAGTTCCTGGCCAAGGGCGGCGTGAAGCTCGACGATGAGATCGAGAGCGCGATCGAGGCCCGGTTGCGAGAGCCCTGGCAGCGGCCGACCGGATCCGCGGTGGGGCGGGTCTGGAATCACGACCTGGCCGTGGCCGACTACGCGGCACACCTGGTCGAGACGCTGGACGGCTCGCTGGGCGGCCTCAAGGTGGTGCTGGACTGTGCCGAGGGCGCGGCCTCGGAGGTCGGTCCCCGGGCGTTCGCTGAGGCCGGTGCCGACGTGATCGCCATCCACAACGACCCCGACGGTCTGAACATCAACGAGGGATGCGGCTCGACCCACTTGGAGCATCTGCGGGCAGCCGTGCTCGAGCACGGGGCGGCAGCAGGGTTCGCGGTGGACGGTGACGCGGACCGGTGCCTGGCCGTGGACGCGACCGGAGCCGTGGTGGACGGTGATCAGATCCTGGCCGTCCTGGGATTGGCGATGGCGCAGTCCGGACGGTTGGCCAACGACACCGTGGTCGCCACCGTGATGAGCAATCTGGGGTTCGTTCAAGCCTTGGAGGGCGCCGGACTGAAGGTGCTGCAGACCGCAGTGGGCGACCGATACGTGCTGGAGGGGATGCGCACCGGCGGGCACAGTCTGGGGGGCGAGCAGTCCGGGCACGTGATCATGCGCCAGCACGCCACCACCGGTGACGGTCTGCTCACCGCGCTGCACGTGATGCAGCGGATGGTGAGTAGCGGCACCTCCCTGGCCGACCTGGCCGCGGTGATGACTCGGCTACCGCAGGTGCTGGTCAATGTGCCCGATGTCGACAAGAGCCGGACCGACGACCCCACGCTGACGGCCGCGGTGGCCACCGAGGCGGCGATCCTCGAGGGGCGCGGTCGGATCCTGCTGCGTCCCTCGGGTACCGAACCGCTGGTCCGGGTGATGGTGGAGGCCCCGACCGCCGACGAGGCCGAGGGAGCCGCGCACCGGCTGGCCCAGGTGGTACGCACCCGACTCGCCCTCTGAGGAACCGGACCGGGAGCCGGGCGGCGCACAGTAACGTCGCCGGTCAGACCTTGCGTAGTCGCACGTAGCGCACCGAGTGGTCCCGGTCCTTGCGCAGCACCAGGTGTGCCCGGGACCTGGTCGGGAGCACGTTCTGTTCCAGGTTCGGTCCGTTGATGGTGTCCCAGATCCGCTGGGCCTCCGCAACGGCCTCGTCCTCGGTGAGGTGGGCGTACTTGGCGAAGTACGAGGACGGATCGCGGAACGCGGTGTTGCGCAGTCGTAGGAATCGGTCGGTGTACCAGCGTCGGATGTCGGTCGTCGCGGCATCCACGTAGACCGAGAAGTCGAAGAAGTCGGTGACGGCCAGACCGGCCCTTCCGTCGTCGCGCACGATCGCGGGCTGCAACACGTTGAGCCCCTCGATGATCACGATGTCGGGCCGCTTGACCACGATCTTCTGGTCCTTGACCACGTCGTAGACCAGATGGCTGTAGATGGGAGCCTCCACCTCGTCCTTGCCGGACTTGATGTCGACCACGAACTTCAGCAGTGCCTTGCGGTCGTACGACTCGGGGAACCCCTTGCGATGCAGGATGCCGCGCCGCTCGAGCTCGGCGTTGGGATACAGGAATCCGTCGGTGGTCACCAGCGCCACATGCGGGTGCTCGGGCCAGTGCGCCAGCATCTGCTGCAGGACCCGGGCGGTGGTCGACTTTCCGACCGCGACCGATCCGGCCAGGCCGATCACGAAGGGTGTGCGGGGTGGTTGCCGCCGATGTAGGAAGTCTTCCTGCCGGCGGTACAGGCGGCTCGCACTCTCTACGTACAGGCTGAGCAACCGGGACAACGGTAGATAGACGTGCTCCACCTCGTCGAGATCGAGAGAATCGCCCAGGCCGCGCAGGTTGGCGATCTCGTCGGCGGTCAGCGGACTCTGATTGGTCTCGGCCAACCTCGCCCAGGCTGCCCGATCGAGTTCGATATAGGGCGAGGTCTCATGCGCGGTCGCGTTCGTGGGGACAGCGGAGCCGGGATGAGGCATGAGCGGTATTCTTGCAGCCGCGCCGTGGCGGCCCTGCATGCGTCCCACGGATAGACTCACCTCCATGTGCGGGATCGTGGGATACGTCGGCGGGCGACAGGCGCAGAGCGTCATCATCGAGGGGCTGCGTCGGCTGGAGTACCGCGGTTATGACTCCGCCGGGGTGGCGCTGGTGCATGACGGATCGGTCGAATGGGTCAAGCGAGCCGGCAAGCTGGCCAACCTCGAGAAGACGCTGGACGAGCAGCCGCTCGGAGCCTCCAGTACCGGCATCGGCCACACCCGATGGGCCACCCACGGGGCGCCCAACGACCGCAACGCGCACCCGCACCTGGGGGCCACCGGACGGGTGGCGGTGGTGCACAACGGAATCATCGAGAACTTCGCCAGCCTGCGCACCTCCCTGGAGGCGGTCGGGCACGAGATGGACAGTGACACCGACACCGAGGTCGCCGCCCATCTGATCGAGCTGGAGGTTGAGGCAGGGCACTCCCTGACCGTCGCCATGCAGAACGTCTGCCGCCGGCTGGAGGGGGCCTTCACGCTGGTAGCGGTCGACGGACAGGACCCCAGTCGGGTGGTGGCCGCCAGGCGCAACTCCCCGTTGGTCGTGGGGCTGGGCGAGGGTGAGAACTTCATCGGATCCGACGTCGCAGCCTTCATCGAGCACACCCGCAGCGCGCTCGAATTGGGTCAGGACCAGGTCGTCACCATCACCAGTGCCGGCGTCGAGGTGACCGGTTTCGATGGGACTCCGGCTACCGGGACCGAATATCACGTTGACTGGGATCTGACGGCCGCCGAGAAGGACGGCTTCGACTGGTTCATGCGCAAGGAGATCTTCGAGCAGCCGCGATCGGTGGCCGACTCCCTGCTCGGGCGCCGCAACGAGCAGGGACTGTTGCAGCTCGATGAGATGCGTCTGTCCGACGATGAACTGCGCGATATCGACAAGATCATCATCATCGCCGCCGGCACCTCGTTCTATGCCGGCATGGTGGCCAAATACGCCATCGAGCACTGGTGCCGGATCCCGGTCGAGGTCGAGCTGGCCAGTGAGTTCCGCTACCGGGACCCGATCCTCACCGCAGACACCCTGGTGGTCGCGATCAGCCAGTCCGGCGAGACCGCCGATACCTTGCAGGCGATCCGCCACGCACGCATGCAACGATCCAAGGTGCTGGCCATCTGCAACACCAACGGGTCCACCATCCCGCGTGAGTCGGACGGGGTGATCTACACCCATGCCGGTCCCGAGATCGGGGTCGCCTCCACCAAGGGGTACCTGACCCAGCTGGTGGCCTGTTATCTGCTGGCCTTGTACCTGGCCCAGGTCAAGGGCACCCGCTTCGGCGACGAGATCAACCTGGTGATGGACCAGCTCGAGGCGATGCCCGCGCGCATCGAAGAGGTGCTGGAGGGCAAGGACCAGATCTACGAGCTGGCCCGTACATACGCCGCGACCCGCTCGGTGCTGTTCCTGGGCCGGCATGCCGGGTACCCGGTGGCTCTCGAGGGCGCGCTCAAGCTCAAGGAGCTCGCCTACCTGCACGCCGAGGGGTTCGCGGCCGGTGAGCTCAAGCACGGCCCGATCGCCTTGGTCGAGGACGGGCTCCCGGTCTTCTGCATCGTCCCGCCCCAGGGGCGTGATCAACTGCACGACAAGATGCTCAGCGGCATCCAGGAGGTCCGCGCCCGGGGCGCTCGCACGATCTGCCTGGCCGAGGCAGGGGACACCTCGATCGAGCCCTACGCCGACGAGCTCATCCAGCTGCCCAAGGTGCCGGTCCTGCTTCAGCCGCTGGTCGCCGTGGTGCCGCTGCAGCTGTTCGCCTGTGAGCTCGCCACCCAACTCGGCCACGACGTCGACCAACCGCGCAACCTCGCCAAATCCGTCACCGTCGAGTGACGAGACCATGGCTGTGATCGGCGTCGGCATCGACGTCTGCGACATCTCCCGATTCGCCGAGTCCCTGGACCGGACCCCCGGACTGCGGACCCGGCTGTTCACCGAGGCCGAGGCCACCCGACCGGTGGCCTCTCTGGCTGCTCGGTTCGCCGCCAAGGAGGCACTGGCCAAGGCCCTGGGTGCTCCAGCCGGAATGGCTTGGCACGATGCCGAGGTGGTCAGCGAGTCCTCGGGGCGTCCGCTGTTCGTCATGCGCGGCACGGTGGCGGCCCGGGCCGCAGCCCTCGGCGCGACCTCGGTCCATCTGTCACTGAGTCACGACGCTGGGATTGCGAGCGCCATGGTCGTGCTGGAGTCCTGATCGTGCCCGCACGACATCGTCAGCCTGCTGGGATCGCAGATTCGGATTCCAGTGAAATCGTTCAATCAGATGAGTTGGCTTGATGATGGCCGAATTCTTCTGAAAGCTGGTCTACCAACTGCTGGAAGAGATCGGCCGAACTGTTTTCCGCAGCTGCCGGCCATTGCTCAATCTCGACGTCTGCCTGATCGGCGACGCCGCTGACGTAGCGTCCTTCTGCGTCTTCGAAAAGCAGGCCCTGTGGGATGGGGCTGAAGATGGCAGCACCTGCCTTCGCAGCCTTTGATCTGCGGACCACCTCGCCGCTGATCTTATCTTCGGATGGCGCTGCTAGACCAAGAAGGATCAGCCGGGTTCCGACGGGTGCCGCCGTGCGAAGGTCACTGACCGAACGTTCGTTGTACCGGGACCCATCACTCAATTGCACCTCTCGTCCGTGGTCATCGACCAGCGTGCCACCGCGTTGAATCTCAATGAAGATCGTGTCTACCGGGTTGGACGAGGCGAAGGTGCTCGTGACCTTCATTTCGAGGATAGCGTGCTTGATCAGTTCGTCGCCGTCACGAACCAGGCGGCCCTCTGACCAGGAAGCGACGGTGCCCACGGCCGCAACTTCGGCGTTCCGTGCGGCTCCAGCTACAGAGGATGCCACGTCGTAGTCGTAGTCGGTGCCACCGCGGATGACCTCACCGTCGACGGGTCCGACCCGGGGATCGGCAGAGCCAGTCGGCGCGGATCGATGGAGCTCTGAACTGCCTGCCGAGTGCTCTCGTGAATCAGATTCCGAGCAAGCAGCCACCAGCGCTAGGACTCCGAGGGCGAGTGCAAGAGTCAGAGATCTGGAAAGACTGGTGCGTTTCATGAGGTTTTCTCTCTAGTTGAACCACGGGTTGATGTGGACGACACGGTGATGAACGCCGTAGCGCGTGTGCCATGATTTGTTAGGAGCGGGCACCCCGCTAGTGCGCAGACAACTGTGTGTGGTGTCGGATCCGGGATAGGCATTGCCGTAGTAATGCTGGACTCCAACGGTGTGCCCCAGTTCATGGCAGGCCGTCTTTCGGCGTTGCGAGGCAGGGTAGGCTGACGCATCGATCACTGCCTTGTTGAGGGTAATTCGGTAGCGGCCACAGTAGCCCTTGCTGTTGCGGACTTTGCAGACGGCATTCGCGTAAGAGCCTGGCACACTTCCTTGGCTCCACCTGACGTCCGTAGTTGCGGTGCAGGTCGAGTGGTATGCAGTTTGGACGACGGTTTGGGTTCTCAACCACGTCATGGCGGCGTCGGCAGTAGCGGACATCGTGAACCCACCCACGTAACACCAGGTGTGTTTGCCCTTGTCCGGCGGTCCTGACGACTGAGGCGCGTCGGCCGATGCTGGGTTGATAAACGCGACTAAGAGAGCCGCAATCGAGATCGGAAGAAAAGCGCGCATGAATCGCATGGCAGCTTGCCTTTCGTGGGGGATGGCATGCGACATGCATCGTAACTCGATCGATGGTGGCACGTCTTGGGATTGATCCCAGAATCTCGAAACTCCTGTTGTCTTTAAAATTTATGCGCCATGATTCGACTTCCAAATCGCGTTACTTCAGGTGAATAAAGTTGCAGATCATTCGTTTGATCCTGTCGCCGAAAGAACTGGTGTGATCCCCCCCCCGGTGGGTCGCTGAGCACCCAGTCTTCATCTAAAAGATTTAGGGGGCCGTCCAGCGCAACGTGCGGCCGTGGCCGTGGGTCTGAGCGACCATCTGGCCGTCGATGCCGAGCACGAAGGTGGGACGGTCCGGGGGAATCTCCGGTCGGGTGGCGGTAACCGAGGGGAGCACATTCGCGCTCTCGTTGCTCACCCAATGGCAGGAGCCGGAGGCGACGAGGTCGCGCATCATCGCGTCGAAGGTGAGGCGGTCGGGTGGTGTCAGGTAGGCGATCACCGCGGTATGGAAGACCACCACCGGACCGAAGGTGCTGGCTCGTTCGACAGCCTCCGGCAGCTCGGTCAGCAGATCACCGGTGCGGATCTCGGGTGGGTCGGTGCGGGCCACCTCGACGGCCTGACGCAGCCGGGTGCGACGCTCGTTCTGTTCGGGCCAGATCAGGTTCTCCAGCCAGGCCATCGCGCCTGGATCCCGCACGTCCAGAGGGTGCAGGTCGATGCCCGCGCGATGGGACACCTCGAGGGGGCGGGTGGGCAGTGGGGCCGGACCTTTCACCCGGCACGGCAGCCACGGAGCGTCGCCCAGCCGGTGCGTCCCGGAACCGGTTTCCCAGGCGTAACCCCAGCGATCCGGGTAGAGGCACAGCCCGGCTGACGTGCCAACCTCCAGCAGGGAGAGGGAGCCCGTTGGTTCCGCCAGCCGAGCGAATGCCGGGACCAGGGTGGCGAGCCGCCCCACCTCGTTGGTCTGCGTGGCCCGGGTCAGGATCGTCTCCCGGATCCCGCCGTCGTCGCCTAGCAACGCCGTTCGTAGTCCCGTATAGGGGCCGGGTGCCGTCACCCCGTGCCATCGGGCGGCGGCGAAGACCAAGTTCGGCTGCTGCTTGAGCTGCGGCAATGTCGAGATCCAGTCCACGACCTCCGGATCCTTGCTCACGGCGTCGGCCCAGGCGACGAAGGTGGGGGAGTCCTGCGCCTCCTGAGCGAAGGACCGGTACGAACTGACCACGTCGCGGTACGGCTCCATGCTTCGATCGTGCCACGTGATGGGGCCTCAGCACGTGGTCGAGAAGGTCATCGCCTGCTACGCGACGGCCGAACCTTCTGACCACGTACTCACCGAATGGCTGATGCGGTCCGTGTCCGAGCACGGACCGCATCGAGCCCGGGCAGCCTCAGTCGAAGAAGGCCGCCGCCTCCCACTCCAGCTCGTCGGTGAGGGCCGGGTCGTAGTCGGCGCGCTCGCCCGGCTCGTAGCGCACGCTGCGCAGGCCACCCGAGTACGGAAAGGAGCCGTGCGCCAGGTACAGGTCCCAGTGGACCGGACCGCCTCGGTTGGCGCCCACCGTGATCCCGCTGAACGGAGCCATCCCGACCATCAACCAGACCTCGGCCAGGGAGGCCACCTCGACCCCGTCCACCCGGACCCGGAGGTCGCCGCGGAACCTGGGTAGTGGGATCACCGAGAGGGTGATCACGTGGTCGCCGGGGGCCAGCACTCCGGCGTCGAGCACCTGAAGGTCGCCGTAGGCGTTCCAGGCCACCTGCAACAGGCCGTTCTCCACATACACCGAGTAGCCACCACCCTGGTCCCCGTGGGCGACCAGCACCCCCTGATCGTCGGCCTCGTGGTGCACCTCGATGTGGACCTCGAAGGCCCGGTAGGCGATCAGCTGGTGCGAGCGGTAGCGCTCCAACCGCGGAGAGCCGGGGTACAGCGTGACCGGTCTGCGCAGCTCGGCCTCGGCAGGCCGACGTACCCCGCCGTCCCCGAAGCCGCCGCTGCCGGTCATCGGGAAGACCGTGTTGTGCCACGCCGCGTGCTCCCAGGCGGCGGCCAGCTCGGCCACCTTCGCAGGGTTCTCGGACGCCACATTCCGGCTCTCGGTGGGGTCGGTCTCGACGTGGTACAGCTGCCATTCGGAGTCGCTGTACTCGCTGCCCGGCCGGTGCAGGGTGACCAGCTTCCAGCCATCCGCGTAGTAGGCCCGCTGGCCCATGAACTCGGAGTACTGACTGGGATGGGTGGACGGTGCGTCCTCGCGCGCCACCGGGGCGAAGGAGAACCCGTCGACATCCTTGGTGGGCCGGTTGTGCCGCGAGTAGGGATGCTCGACGCCGATCAGCTCCAGCACCGTCGGCAACACGTCGGTGACGTACTGGTACTGGGTGCGCACGCCGGCGTTACCTTTGTCGCGGGCCAGCCCGGCCGGCCAGGACAGCAGGAACGGGACCCGGATCCCGCCCGCGAACGTCTGGCCCTTGTAGAGCCGGAACGGGGTGTTGGAGACCATTCCCCAGCCACGCGGGTAGTGGACCATCGCCCGCGGCCCGCCGATCGAGTCGAGGTCACGAGCCACGTCGGGCTGCCAGTCATCGGGCAGTCCCGCGACGTGGGCGAACCGGGAGAAGTAGCTGCGGGTCCCTTCCAGGCCACCCTCGGCGGTGCCGCCGTTGTCGGAGGTGAAGATCACGATGGTGTTCTCACGTTCCCCGTAGCGATCCAGGGTGGACAGGATCCGGCCCAGCGACTGGTCGACCGAGTCGACCATCGCGGCGTAGACCTCCATGTAGCGCGCGTAGCGCTCCTGTTCCTCGCGACTCAGTGAGTCCCAGGCGGGGACGTCGAGTCCCGGCTCGGGATTGCGCGGCGGCAGCGTGGTCCCCTCGGGGAAGATGCCGAGTTCGATCTGGCGAGCGTGGCGCTGCTCGCGCAGCGCGTCCCAGCCGGCCTCGTACCTGCCGCGGTACTTGGCCAGATCGGCCGGCTTGGCACCGAGGGGGCCGTGCATCGCGGTGTGAGCGAAGTACATGAAGAACGGCTTGCGTGAGTCGTCGGACCGCAGCGAGCCGATCATCTTGATCGCCTGGTCGGTGTAGTCGTCGGTGAGGTAGTAGTCCTCGGGCGTCTCATCGAACTCCACGACCGTGTTGTCGCGGATGATCTGGTTGGGATGGAAGAAGCTGTTGCAGCCCTCCAGGGTGCCGTAGTAGTGGTCGAAGCCACGCTGCAGCGGCCAGCACGACTTGTCACCGGCGGCGTTGAGGTTGGCATCCCGGACCAGATGCCATTTGCCCAGCCCGAAGGTCGCATACCCATGATGGCGAAGCACCTCCGGAAGGGTCTGCACGTCCTCGCCCAGCTCGAGTCGCAGGTTCGGGTAGCCGGGGTCGGAGTTGGCCACCGAGGCGTAGCCGGCCCGGTGCGGATTGAGGCCGGTGAGCAGCGCGGCGCGAGCCGGTGAGCAGACCGGTGTGGTGTGGTAGTTGGTCAACCGGACACCGGTGGCGGCCAGCGAGTCCAGAGTGGGGGTGTCGACCTCGGACCCGAAGGGGCCGATGTCGCTGAATCCCATGTCGTCCATCAGCACCACGATCACGTTGGGCGCGCCGTCCTTGGCCCGTCGCTCGCGGGGCCACGCGCGGCCCGACTCATCGGTGGTGCGTCCGACCGCGGCCGGCCAGTCCTCGTAACCGCGGGCGTGATCGGGAATCTGTCGGGTACTCACTTGCCGCTCCCCTCGACGGCGTTCGTCCCGGTCACCGCATCATTGAAGCGGTCGTCGAACTCGGCCTTCGCGTCCAGCTTCTCCTTCAGCAGGCCGAGGTCGAGGTAGGCATCGGCCTGCTCCTGCTGAGAGGCCTCGACATCTGAGTCGATGGCGACGGGGGTGTACTGCTGTCGGGCGATCACCTGCTTGGCGGTCGCCTCGTCCAGGCCGGTCACCTCGGCGTAGGCGGCTGCCCACTCATCGGGGTGGGCATCGGACCAGGCCTTGGCCCGGTTGTAGCGCTCGATGAAGTCGCGGATGTCGGCCGAGAGCCGGTCGTCGGCCAGTGCCTTGTCAGTAGCGCTGATGAAGGTGTAGCCGGTGGTGGTGCCCACCCCGTCGCCGATCTTGACCGCGCCGCCCGCCGCCACCTGGGCCAGTTGCGGGTCCAGGGCGGTGATGGCGTCCACGTCGCCGGAGTTGAAGGCGGCGAGCGCATCGGCCGGCGCCAGGCTGACCGCCTCGACGTCGCCGTAGGCCAGCCCTTCCTGTTCCAGCGCCTTCACCAGGGTGTACTGGAGGATGGTTGCCTCCGTGGTGGCCACCTTCTTGCCCTTGAGATCGGCTACCGAGGTGATTCCGGAGTCCTTCCTGGCGAAGATGTTCACCGTCGACTCACCCTCTTTGAGAGTGGACGCGACCGCCACTGCCTTGAGCGGGACCTTCCCGGCCTGGGCGAAGATCGACGGAGTGTCGGCCATGATGCCGACGTCGACCGACCCCGACGGAACGGCCTCCAGCAGAGCCGGTCCGCCGGCTGCGAAGAGGCTGTACTTCACCTGGTAGTCGGTGTCGTCCTCGCCGGCCAGGGTCAGCAGCTTCTCGATCGTCTTGGCCGAACCGAGCTCGCCGACGTTCAGCACACCGGCCGAGGAGTCGGTGGCGTCGCTGTCGCCGGAGCAGGCGCTGGTGCCGGCGAGCAGGGCAAGCCCGGTGAACAGGACTGCTGCGCGTCGCAGGGCACGGGTGGTGGATCGCTTCATCGGAGTCTCAAGTTCCTTCGGTGTGAGTTCGGGTGGAGAAGTGGTCGAGCCGGTCACTGGTCGTCGTCGTCGACGCCGAGTGCGGTGAGGAGTTGCCGGCGCAGCGACAGGAACTGGGGATGGTGGCGACGACCGTCGCGGGGAAGGTCGACATTCAGCGCGACGTCGAGCCGGCCATCCGTCAGTACGAGCACCCGGTCGGCGAGCAGCACCGCCTCGTCGACGTCGTGGGTCACGAGCAGCACGCCGGGGGAGTAGCGGTCGACCAGGGTGCGCACCAACTGGTGCATCTTGATCCTGGTCAGCGCGTCGAGGGCTCCGAAGGGCTCGTCCATCAACAGCAGCTCAGGTTGACGGACCAGTGCCCGAGCCAACGAGGCGCGCTGGGCTTCCCCGCCCGAGAGGGTCTTGGGCCATTCGCCGGCCCGGGCCGCCAGTCCGACCTCGTCGAGCAGTTGTCGAGCCCGGGTCGTGGCATCGGGTCCCTTCAACCCCAGCGTCACGTTGGCCAGGACCCGGCGCCACGGCAGCAGCCTCGAGTCCTGGAACGCGACCGACGGCAGGTCGGGCACCGCCAGGTCACCGGTGAAATCCCGGTCCAGTCTGGCCAGGATCCGCAGCAGGGTCGACTTGCCCGACCCGGAACGACCCAACAGGGCGACGAACTCGCCGCGATGGATCTCCAGGTCGATCCCGTGCAGGATCCCACGGCCGTCGAAGGCCCGAGAGATGTCGCGAGCCCGGACCACGGGGTCGCTGGGGCGGGAGAACGGAGCGGTATCGGTCAGGAGTTCAGCGTGGAGCGCCACGAGAGTGCCTTTCGTTCCAGGAAACGGACCAAGGTGTCGGAGAGCAGGCCCAGGAGTGCGTAGATGACCAGCCCCACGACGATCACGTCGGTGGCCGAGATGCTGCGTGCCTGGGTCATCAGGTAGCCGATGCCGCTGCTGGCGTTGATCTGTTCGGAGACCACCAGGACCAGCCAGGCGATGGATGCCGAGAACCGGAGTCCGGTGAACCATCCGGGCAGCGCCGCGGGCAGGACGACCGTGGCGATCAACTGGAGCCGGTTGAGTCCCAGGGTGTGTGCCAGGTCGATGAACTTGCTGTCCACGGCTCGGATCGCGGCATGGGTGTTGAGGTACATCGGGAAGGTCACGCCGAGAGCGACCAGGATGATCTTCACCTCCTCGCCGATGCCGAACCAGACGATCGCGAGCGGAACCAGGGCCAGGATCGGCATGGCGCGCAGCATCTGCATGTTGGCGTCGACCAGACGCTCGCCCCAGCGGGAGAGTCCGGAGACGATGGCGAGCAGGGTGCCTGCCCCCACGCCCAGGGCCAGGCCGATCATCGCCCGCTTCAGAGAGATGCCCAGATGCTCCTGCAGGCTGCCCGAGGCGAACAGGTCACCGGCCGCGTGCCACACCGTGATCGGGGAGGGCAGGGTGCGTTCGTCCACCCACCCGGCCTCGGTGATGAGGAACCACACGCACAGCGCCAGGACCGGTCCGAGCAGAGTGCCCACCTGCGGGCGTCGTCGACGGGGCCTTCGGGGTGTGCCCAGGCGGTCGTCCACCCCCGGGGACAGGGACTGTCCTGGAGTGATCACTGGTGGGGGATCATCTCTAAAGTCTAGTGACATAGGTGAAATAGTAGAGCAACTATGAAATTGGTTTCCATGGGGGTCGGGTCAAGAGCGGATGCCGCCGGTGCCCAGTAGGTTCTTGGGCATGAGATCCGCGCACACCGTCGCCCAGGTCCGCGCCGCCGAGAGGGAGCGCTTGGCGGCGCTCCCGGAGAGCGCCCTGATGCGTCGGGCCGCCGCCGGCCTGGCATCGGTACTGGTGGATCTTCTCGGCAGCCGGTACGGCCGTCGGGTGGTGCTGTTGGTCGGGTCCGGGGACAACGGCGGCGATGCCCTGCACGCCGGGGCCGACCTGGCCCGCCGAGGGGTGCGGGTGCACGCGGTGTTGCTCTCCGAGCGGGTACACCCCGGGGCGCTGAGTCGGTTCCGGGCCGCGCGTGGCCAGATCGGCCTGCCCCGCCACCCGGAGGTCGTCGATCTGATCGTCGACGGCATCGTGGGCATCGGCGGGCGTCCCGGCCTGCGTCCGGAGGCTCGGGCCGCGCTCGATCAGGTGTCGGCCGCCTCACCGGAGGCTCTGGTGGTGGCCGTGGACGTTCCCTCCGGAGTCGAGGTGGACACCGGTGAATGCCCCCGTGATCACGTCCGGGCCGACGTCACCGTCACCTTCGGCACCCTCAAGGTGGCGCAGCTGGTCGACCCCGCCGCCCTGGCCTGCGGAGTGGTCCAGCTGGTCGACCTCGATCTGGCACTGCCCGAACCCGACTGCACCGCACTGGGACCCGCGGAGGTGGCCGCCCTGCTGCCCGTCCCCGCACCGGACGCGCACAAGTACACCCGTGGCGTGCTCGGCGTTCATGCCGGCTCGGCCCGCTATCCCGGAGCGGGGCTGCTGTGTGTGGCCGGTGCCGCGTCGGGCTTGTGCGGCATGGTCCGCTACCTGGGTTCCGCGGGCGACCTGGTCCTGGTCGCCCACCCCGAGGTGGTGCACAGCCCCGGAAGGGTGCAGGCCTGGGCTCTGGGCAGCGGCCTGGACGACGATGCTCCAGCCGCGCTGGAGGAGGCCCTGGCCACCGACGCCGCGCTGGTGATCGATGCGGACGCTCTGCCGCTGCTGGCCGCCGCGCCGGAACGACTCCGCGACCGCCGGGTGGTACTCACCCCGCATGCGGGCGAACTGGCCCACCTGCTCGGGGTCTCACGCGGCGAGGTCGAGGCCCGGATGCTCACCCACGCCCGTGAGGCCGCCCGTCGATTCGACGCGGTGCTGCTGCTCAAGGGGCGGCATACGCTCGTCGCGCACCCCGACGGCCGGGTCCGGGTGAACACCACCGGTACCGCCTGGCTGGCCGGTGCCGGAGCCGGGGACGTGCTGACCGGCCTGATCGGGGCCCTGCTCGCCGCGGGCCTGGACCCCTTCGACGCGGCCTCGGCCGGTGCGTGGCTGCACGGTGCCGCGGCCACTCTGACCGGGCGCGGCGGGCCGCTCAGCGCGGGTGACCTGGCTTGCGCCGTGCCGCGTGTGGTGACCCACCTGCTGCACCCGACCGAGGCGTAATGGCAGGATCGAGCAATGACTGACCCCGCTCCCGTGCGTCCGGAGATCGTGGTCGACCTGGCCGCTGTGCGGCACAACCTTGCGACACTGGCCGACCTGGTGGCTCCCGCGCTGGCCATGGCCGTGGTGAAGGCCGATGGCTACGGACACGGCATGGTGGAGGTGGCTCGAGCGGCTCGAGCGGTCGGTATCAGCTGGCTCGGGGTCGCGACGCTGCCCGAGGCACTGGCCCTGCGCACGGCCGGTGACACCGGCCGGGTGCTCGGGTGGATGGCGATGCCCGAGGACGACTTCGACACCGCAATCGCGGCCGACGTGGACGTGGCCGCCTACACGCCGGTCGCCCTCGACCGGATCGCCGCCGCGGCGCGAAACGTGGGCGGCACCGCGCGGGTGCATCTGAAGATCGACACCGGCCTCTCCAGGGGTGGGGCTGCTGGTATCGACTGGCCCGACCTGGTGACTGCGGCCGCCCGGCACGAACGCTCCGGCGAGATCGAGGTGGTCGGCATCTGGACGCACCCGGCTTGTGCCGACGAGCCGTCCTCGGTGGTCAACGACCTGCAGGAGACGAACTTTCGCGAGGCGGTTCGGATCGCCGAGGAAGCCGGGCTTCGGCCGGAGGTACGGCATTTCGCCAATTCGGCTACCGGAATTCTGCGCCCCTCGGCCCGGTTCGACCTGGTGCGCTTCGGCATCGCCAGCTACGGGTTGGATCCGGCACCGGGTCACCTGCCGGAGGATCTGGACCTGCGCCCGGCGATGAGCGTGCGCGCACCCGTGGTGCTGACCAAGCAGGTGGAGGCCGGCGAAGGCGTCTCCTACTCCCACACGTGGCATGCGGAGCGACCCACCCGGCTGGCCTTGGTCCCGCTGGGATACGGCGACGGGGTCCCCCGGCACGCCAGCTCGCGAGGTGAGGTCTGGATCTCAGGCAAGCGCCGCCCGATTCGTGGTCGGGTCTGCATGGACCAGTTCGTGGTCGAACTCGGACCGGTCGGTAGCGAGGACGAGGACCCGGTCGAGGTCGGCGACGAAGTGGTGCTGTTCAACGCCGGCGGACTCGGGGAGCCGACCGCACAGGACTGGGCGAGGGCAGCCGGGACCATCAACTATGAGATCGTCACCCGGATCGGGGGACGGGCCCTCCGGCGCCATGTCTCGACCGAAGGGGACCCCAGATGAGCGTGGGTGCGCGGGTGGCCGGTGCCGTGGCCGGCGTGCTGGGTCTCGCGGCGGCCGGTGCCGCGGTGGGGGTGGCCACCAAGCAGCGCGAGATCGCCAGTCGCACGACCCGACCGCACCTGGCCTACGGATCGCTTCGCTCGGAGCCCATGCGGGTGGTCACCGAGGACGGCGTCGACCTGTATGTGGAGGTCGACGAGGTCGTCCCCGGTCAGGAACTGCCCGGTACCGAGGGACTCACCCTGGTCTTCGCGCATGGTTTCGCGCTGAACCTCGACTGCTGGCACGAGCAGCGGGCGCACTTCCGGGGGCGGGTGAGGAGCGTCTACTTCGACCAGCGTTCGCACGGGCGGTCCACCCGGTCACCGGCCGAACACTGCCGGATCCCGCAACTCGGCCGTGACCTGCGCCGGGTGATCGGCACCACCACCGACGGCCCGGTCGTCGTGGTCGCCCACTCGATGGGAGGGATGGGCGTGATCAGCATGCTCGAGCAGTATCCCGACCTTCTGGGCGAGACCGTGACCGGCGTCGGACTGATCTCCACCACCGCGGGGGACCTGTCGCCGGCGACCGTGCTGCTGCCGCTGCTACCACCGGTTGCCGGCGGCCGGATGATCACCCCGGTGGTCCGGGTCCTGGAACGACTCGGTGGCACCGTCGACACGGTCCGGTCCTGGGGCAAGGACATCGCCTCGGTGGTCACCGACTCCTGGTCGTTCGGCGGTCCGGTGCCCGCAGATCTGGTCGAGTTCTGCGCCCGGATGATCGAGGACACCCCCTTCGCCGTGGTTGCCGACTTCTATGCCTCCTTCGAGGAACTGGACCTGTTCAGCACCATCGGGGCCCTGGGCCGGGTGCCGACCACGATCGTGTGCGGGACCAAGGATCGGATCACCAAGACCAGCCAGGCTCGCAAGATGCATGCCGGGATCTCTCGATCCGACCTCGTCGAGGTCGAGAACGCCGGTCACCTGGCCCTGCTGGAACGCCCCGACGAGGTGAATGCGGCGCTGGACGAACTACTCGACCGGGCTGTCCAGTTCATCGAACAGCACCCGGAGCACAACGCACGATGATCACTTTCTCCCGGATCGGCCCAGCCGACGCTGCCGAATTGCGCAGCGTCGTACTCGCCGCGTTCGCCGCCCGACCGCCGCTCGACCCGCCTGCCGATGCCCTCAGTGAGACCGAGGAGGCATTGGCCCGGGCGCTGGGCAACGGCGGCCTGATCGCCCGCTCGAGCGGACGGCCGGTGGCGGGTCTGGTCTTCGATCCGGTCGGCGACCTGCTGTTCCTCCGACGCTTCGGGGTCGACCCGTCCCATCAGGGCCACGGCCTGGCACATCGGATGGTCGAGGCAGCGCTGGCCTACGGAGCCGGCTATCGCGCTCTCGCGGTACTGGCCCGACAGGAGCTGCCCCGTAACATCGGATTCTGGGTCGATGCCGGATTCACCCAGGTAAGCGCGGCCGCCCCCTACGTCGAGCTGCACCGCGCGGTGCCGAGCGAGTGCCGGGTCGATGATGCCGAGCAGATGCGCGAACTAGGGGCTCGCCTCGGGGCCACCCTCGCGGCCGGAGACCTGCTGGTCCTCAGCGGTGAACTCGGAGCGGGTAAGACCACCTTCACCCAGGGACTCGCCACCGGACTGGGAGTCCGGGCCGGGGTCACCTCCCCGACCTTCGTGATCGCCCGGGTGCACCCGTCTCAGGTCGGGGGGCCGGATCTGGTGCACGTGGACGCCTACCGCCTGGGCGGTCTGGCCGAGCTCGATGATCTGGACCTGGACACCTCCCTGGACGAGGCGGTCACCGTCGTGGAATGGGGCGAGGGGCTGGCCGAGCAGTTGGCCGAACGCCGGATCGAGATCCGGATCACCCGGGCACTGGGAGGCGACGAGGTGCCGGACGAGGACCTGGACCCGCGCCTGGTCTCCATCCGCCGGGTGTGACCCTCCTCGGACTCGGCTCGTCCTGAGTTCGTGCCACATTCAACCGCCGAGTAGGATCGACCGAGTGCTGCTTGCCTTCGACACCGCGACCCCGCTGGTGACCGCTGCCCTGCACGACGGGACCGACGTGGTGGCCGAGCGGTCCAGCGATCGGGCGATGAAGCACACCGAGCAGCTCGCGCCGCTCATCGCCGCGCTGCTGCACGACACCGACGCGCTGCATTCCGACGTCACCGCGATCGCGGTAGGGGTCGGGCCGGGCCCCTTCACCGGGCTGCGGGTGGGACTCGTCACGGCTCGGACCCTGGGGATGGTGTTGCAGATCCCGGTCTATGGGGTGTGCACCCTCGACGTCCTCGCCAGTGAGGCGGTGGCCACCGGAGCGGTCACCGGCATTGATCCTGACGGTGGCTTCCTGGTCGCCACCGATGCGCGCCGCAAGGAGGTCTACCTGGCCGCCTACGACGACCAGGGACAGCGAAGCGACGGTCCGCATGTGCTGCGGCCCGCCGAGGCGGCTACCGCGCGCCCCGTCGTCGGGGCCGGTGCGCTGCTCTATCCCGAGTGCTTCCCGCACCCGACCGGTCCGGTCGCACCGAGCGCCGGGTGGCTGGCCCGGGTGGTGGTCGAGGAATGCGTCGAGATCCTCGATCCGGAGCCGCTGTATCTGCGACGTCCCGATGCGGTGAGCACAGCCGACCGGATGCGCGCCACCCCGAGCGGAGCCCGCTGATGCATGACACTCCCACCCCCGGACTCACGATGCGGCCGGGAACCGCAGACGATGCGGCGGCGCTGGCCGCACTCGATGCCGAGCTGTTCGGCGGCGACTCCTGGTCCGTCGAACTACTGGCCGACTCCCTCGCGCAACCGCACAACCAGGTACTGGTCGCGATCGACGGTGACGAGGAATGCGGCCGGGTGATCGGATACGCGATCACCGCTCTGGGTGGCGAGATCGTCGACCTGTTGCGGATCGGTGTGCACGCCGACCACCAGCGTCGCGGTATCGCCCGGCAACTGCTCGACCAGGTCGTTCGGGACGGGCGGATGAACGGGGCCGACCGGATGCTGCTCGAGGTGAGTAGCGCCAATACCGGGGCTCTCGACTTCTATGCCCGGGCCGGCTTCACCCAGATCGACCGGCGGCCCAGATATTACGCCGATGGCAGCGACGCGCTCGTTCTGCGGGTAGCGGTGCTGTCCGGGTGCAGTTGGAACGGATGAGGCGGATGGCTGACGAACCCCTGGTACTGGGTATCGAGACCTCCTGTGACGAGACCGGGGTCGGCATCGTGCGCGGCCACACGCTGCTCGCGGACTCGGTGGCCAGCAGCGTCGAGGAGCACGCTCGCTTCGGAGGCGTCGTCCCGGAGGTGGCCTCCCGGGCGCATCTGGAGGCGATGGTGCCCACCATCGAGCGTGCCTGCGACACCGCCGGGATCTCGCTGCACGACATCGACGCGGTCGCGGTCACCAGCGGCCCCGGCCTGGCCGGAGCCCTGATGGTCGGCGTGGCCGCAGCCAAGGCGCTGGCACTCGGACTGGGCAAGCCCATCCATGGGGTCAATCACCTGGCCGCCCACGTGGCCGTCGATCAACTCGAACACGGTGCGCTACCCGAACCGTGCATCGCGATGCTGGTCTCCGGCGGGCACTCCAGCCTGCTCAGGGTCAGCGACATCACCACCGACGTCGTCCCGATGGGGGCCACCATCGACGACGCGGCCGGTGAGGCCTTCGACAAGGTCGCCCGGCTGCTCGGGCTGGGCTTCCCCGGGGGGCCGTTCATCGACAGCGCCGCTGCCTCGGGCAGCAGCGTGGCGATCCAGTTCCCCCGTGGGCTCAGCGCCCGCAAGGACCTGGAGCGGCATCGTTTCGACTTCTCCTTCTCGGGGCTGAAGACCGCGGTCGCCCGTTGGGTCGAGGCCCAGCGCCGGGACGGACGTGAGATCAACGTCAACGACGTGGCCGCCTCGTTCCAGGAGGCGGTCTGCGATGTGCTGACCCGCAAGGCCCTCGACGCGGCGAGTAGCCAGGGGATCGAGGATCTTCTGATCGGCGGTGGGGTGGCCGCCAACTCCCGGCTGCGGGCGATGGCCGTCGAACGTGCCGACCGCCTCGGGATCCGGGTCAGGGTGCCGCGACCGGGACTGTGCACCGACAACGGGGCGATGGTCGCGGCACTGGGGGCGGAGCTGGTGGCCCGCAACCGGCCTCCCTCGGGGCTGGACTTCCCCGGTGACTCCTCCCTGCCGGTCACCGAGATCACCGTCTGAGGGCACCTGCCGGTGCCCCGGCCTTGCCTCGCGCCGAGCGAGGTGATGGGGTGGCGGCATGCAGCAGGTGAAAGCAGTCGTCGCGCTCGCCAAGGGCGAGCCGGTCAGCATCCAGACCATCAACGTTCCCGACCCCGGCCCCGGTGAGGCCGTCGTCAAGATCCAGGCGTGCGGGGTGTGCCATACCGACCTGCACTACCGCGAGGGCGGCATCAACGACGAGTTCCCGTTCCTGCTCGGGCACGAGGCCGCGGGGATCGTCGAGGCCGTCGGCCCCGACGTCACCGATGTGGCCCCCGGCGACTTCGTGGTGCTCAACTGGCGCGCCGTGTGCGGCAACTGCCGGGCCTGCGACCGCGGCGAGCCGCAGTACTGCTTCGCCACCCACAACGCCACCCAGAAGATGACGTTGGCCGACGGCACCGAGCTCTCCCCGGCGCTGGGCATCGGCGCGTTCGCCGAGAAGACCCTGGTTGCAGCGGGTCAGTGCACCAAGGTCGACCCGGAGGCTCGTCCGGCGGCCGTCGGCCTACTCGGCTGCGGCGTGATGGCGGGCCTCGGCGCCGCGATCAACACCGGCAACGTGGGTCGAGGCAAGACCGTGGCCGTCATCGGCTGCGGCGGCGTCGGCATGGCCGCGATCGCCGGCTCCGTGCTGGCGGGCGCCTCCAAGGTGATCGCCGTGGACATCGACGACCGCAAGTTGGAGCAGGCGCGCGGCATGGGCGCCACCCACACGGTGAACTCGAAGGACGGCGACCCCGTCGAGGCGATCAAGGAGATCTGTGGCGGCAACGGCGCCGAGGGTGCCGACGTCGTGATCGAGGCCGTCGGCCGTCCCGAGACGTGGAAGCAGGCGTTCTACGCCCGCGACCTGGCCGGCACCGTGGTGCTCGTCGGCGTCCCGACGCCGGACATGAAGGTCCCCGAGATTCCGCTGATCGACGTCTTCGGCCGCGGTGGCTCGCTGAAGTCCTCCTGGTACGGCGACTGCCTGCCCAGCCGGGATTTCCCGATGCTGACCGACCTGTACCTGCAGGGCCGCCTCGACCTGGACGCCTTCGTCACCGAGGAGATCGCCCTGGACGAGGTCGAGGCCGCGTTCGCGAAGATGCATCACGGTGAGGTCCTGCGTTCGGTGGTGATCCTCTGATGGCCGCACGGGTGGACCACGCGGTCTCGTCGGGGACCTTCTCCCTGGACGGGCAGACCTTCGATGTGGACAACAACATCTGGGTGATCGGCGACGATATCGAGTGCGTGGTGATCGACGCGCCGCACTCGGTCGACGACATCATGGCTGTGGTAGGGGACCGCAAGGTCAAGGCGATCATCTGCACCCACGCCCATGACGACCACGTCCGGGTGGCGCCCGAACTGCGCGAGCAGGTGCACGCCCCGATCCTGCTGCATCCCGACGACAAGCCGGTGTGGGAGCTGACCCACCCCGACGAGCTGTGGGACGTGGACCTGGCCGACGGCCAGCGGATCGAGGTAGCTGGCACTCAGCTGCAGGTGCTGCACACGCCGGGCCACGCACCCGGCGCGGTCTGCCTCTATGCCCCGGAACTGGGCCGTGTCTTCACCGGGGACACCCTGTTCAACGGGGGACCTGGCGCGACCGGTCGTTCCTTCTCAGACCGGCCCACGATCGAGGCCTCCATCCGGGCCACGCTCTTCACCCTGCCTGAGGACACCGTGGTGCACACCGGCCACGGCGACGACACCACCATCGCCGCAGAAAGCGCTCGCTCCAGCGACTGGTGACCCCGGCCTGTGGGTGATGAGGCACTGAACTGCCTCATCACCCCCGGGTGAGACGGCTGTTAAGTGCCTCATCAGCGGAGGCGCTCGACCAGCAGGGCGCGGCCGGCGCCGGCGATCCGGGTCAGGACCAGGATCGCCGCGCCGTCGCCGCTCAGCGACAGCTGCTTGCGCAGGGTCTCGGGAATCACCTCGACCCCGCGGGTCTTGATCTCGAGTCGGCCGATGCCGCGCTCACGCAGGGCGGCGCGCAGCGCCTTCTCCCGATAGGGCACCTCTTCCAGCACCCGGTAGGTGCGGGCGAAGGGGGTGCGGACCGCCTCGGAGGAGGTGACCCAGGCGATGTGTGGGTCCAGCAGGCCGGCGGTGGCGCCCGCGGACGCCGCCACGGCGGTGACCAGACCGGCCCTGATCACCGCGTCGTCGGGTTCATACAGGTACTCGGCCAGATCACGGACCGGTCGATCGCGACCGTGGTAGGGGTCGTCCTCCTCGGTCATCGAGGCCAGCCCCGCACCCGCCAGCACGGTGGCACGGCGCTCCGCCGTGGCCAGCGGACCGGACCACAGCACGGCTTCCTTGAGCGCTCCGTCATCGGAGACGAATTCCACCTCGACGCCGCTGGGAACCAGGTCGTGGGGAAGGCCCGGCGCCACCTTGACCACCGAGGCCCGGTGCATCAGGGACTCCACGAACGACCACGATGGCGTCCAGTCCTCCACCTTGAACGTGCGGCCCCTGCCGCTGCGTCGGGCCGGGTCGGCGAAGGCGATGTCGAAGCCGCTCAGGTCCAGGCTGGTCGCATCCGCCACCTGTACCGCTCCGGGGA
This sequence comes from uncultured Nocardioides sp., assembly GCA_964396585.1. GTDB lineage: Bacteria > Actinomycetota > Actinomycetes > Propionibacteriales > Nocardioidaceae > Nocardioides. The sequence goes on along the minus strand of CAYNFY010000025.1, from coordinate 695 downwards.
GTCCCAGCGCGGCCAGGTTGGCCCGTGCCATCGCGATCCGGACCGGGTCCAGGTCCACCCCGGCCGCGGTCAGCCCGGCTCGGGACAGGGCCACCAGATCCCCGCCGATGGAACAGCCCAGATCGATCACCGCATTCGGGCCGGCGATCGCGATCCGGGCCGCCCGGTGGGCGGCCACCCGGCTGCGGGTGGCCTGCTCCAGTGCATCGGGGGTGAAGTACATCCGGGCCGCGTCGTCGCCGAACTTCGCCCGGGCCCGCTCGCGCAGGGATACCTGGGTGAGTGCCGCCGCGGCTCGTTCGGCGTTGCCCTCGGTACGCCGCAGAGCACTGGCGGCCCGGACCGGGTCAGGATGATCGGCCACGGTCTCGGCGGCGATGCTCAGCAACTCCTGGCCGGGCACGGTGAGCAGCCACTCGAAGGTCTCCAGATCCACACGGAGGATCCTCGCAGGTGCCCGTCGGTCCGCGGTGCCTCGGTGTACCGATTCTGTGGCGACTTCCAACAGATTGATCCCGAGGAGTCGTTGGCACTCAATTGATGCGAGTGCTAACGTCTGATCTGGCACTCTCGACCCGAGGGTGCCAGCGCTTGCACCGAAGTTCGATCCCCGCGACGGCGTTCTTCATCGCAGGCCAGACGTTCGGGGCCCATCAGCCGGTGGGCTCCATCAGCCGGGCGCCATTTCATCAGGG
>CAYNFY010000024.1:0-46000 GCA_964396585.1 uncultured Nocardioides sp. | reverse complement strand
AAGAGGTAGGACAGACCGAGCTCGTCCTGCAGGTCCTTGAGCAGGTTGAGGATCTGGTTGCGGGTGCTCACGTCCAGGGCACTGACTGCCTCGTCGGCCACCAGTACCTCGGGATTGGTGGCCAGTGCCCGGGCGATGGCGATGCGCTGACGCTGACCACCACTGAACTCGTGGGGCCGACGCCCCAGGAATCGGGCACTCAGCCCCGCCAGTTCCAGCACCTCGCGCACCCGAGCGGATCGTTCGACCGACTTCAGCCGGGTATGCACCCGCAAGGGCTCCGCGATGATCTCGTCGATAACCATCGAGGGGTCCAGGGAGCTGTAGGGGTCCTGGAAGACCATCTGGGCATGCGATCGCATGGCCCGCAGCGACGAGCGTCGCATCCCCACCAGCTCGCGGCCGAGGAGTCGAACCGAACCCGAGGTGGGCTCCACCAGCCTCAGCAGGGCCCTGGCCGTGGTCGACTTGCCGGACCCCGACTCCCCCACCAGGGCCAGCGTGCGCCCCCGCGGTAGCGCGAAGGAGACCCCGTTCACCGCGTGGATCACCTGTGCGGGTCGCATCGTGCGCTTCTTGCGGAACCGCACCACCAGATCGGTGGCCTCCAGTACGGGCGCATCCATGTCCGCCATCAGGACCATCCCTTCAGCATGAGTTCTTCGGCTCGTACGCACCGTTCACCTCGGACCGTCGGCGAGGCTGCGCTCAGGGGCACCGGTGCCACTCGGCACTCGTCCTGCACGTGCCGGCACCGATCCGCGAAGCGACATCCGACCGGGTACTCCGTCGCCGGGGACGCGTGACCGGGAATGACATTCAGCCGGCCCGCCTCGTCCACCAGCTGTGGCATCGCCGAGAGCAGGCCCTCGGTATAGGGGTGTCGGGGGGCGCCGAGGACTTCGGTCCGCTCTCCCTGTTCGACGACCTGCGAGGAGTACATGACATGCACCCGGTCGGCGAGCTCTCCCACCACAGCCAGGTCGTGGGAGACGAACACCATGGCCATGCCCAGCTCGGACTGGAGCTCTGCGAAGAGCTCGACGATCTGTGCCTGAATGGTCACGTCCAGTGCCGTGGTGGGCTCGTCGGCCAGTAGGAGACTGGGCGAGCAGGCCAGGGCCATCGCGATCATCGCGCGTTGGCTCATCCCGCCCGAGAACTCGTGCGGATAGGCCTTGGCCCTCAGGTCGGCGCGGGGAATGCCCACGGTCCGCAGCAGCTCGACCGCCCGGTCCGCCGCCTCCTTGCGTGACACGTCCTCGTGTCGGCGGATCACCGCCTGGATCTGCTGGCCGATCGTGAAGGCGGGGTTGAGGCTGGCCGACGGCTCCTGGAAGACCACCCCGATCTCGCGTCCCCGAATATCGCGCATCTCGGCCTCGGACAACGCGGTGAGCTCACGGCCGTTGAGCCGAACCGAGCCCGCCACGATGCGACCGTTCGCCGGAAGCAGCCGCGGAATGGCCATGCAGGTCACCGTCTTGCCCGAACCGGACTCGCCGACCAGTCCCACGGTCTCGCCGGGCGAGACCTGGAAGGACACCTCCTCCACCACCCGCGCCGGGCCGTCGGCGGTGCGGAACTCGACGCTCAGGGCATCGACCACCAGGATCGGCTCGACGCCCCGGGGCGCCAGGTCCGAGGGTTCTGTCACGAGCGCGGTCATCGGCGAGCCTCTCGTCCGAAGGAGTCACGAAGCCCGTCGCCCAGCACATTGAGGGCGAGGACTGTCAGCGCGATGGCGAGGCCGGGCCACACCATCAGCAGTGGCTGCCGGTTCAGGTCCCGTGCCGCCGAACCGAGCATCGATCCCCAGCTGGCCTCCGGCGGTTGCGCACCGAGCCCGAGGAAGCTCAGGCTCGCCTCGGTCAGCATCGCGAACCCGATCATCAGGGTCGCCTGCACGATCACCGGCGGCAGGATGTTGGGCAGGACGTGGGTACGCAGGATCCGGCCGGTCGAGCTCCCGATGCTGCGGGATGCCTCCAGGAACGTCTCGTTGCGAATCGCCAGCGCGGCTCCGCGGGTGACCCGCACCGTACGCGGGATGAAGACCAGACCGATGGCGATCATGGCGTTGGTGATGCCCGGCCCGAGGGCCGCGACCACTCCGATCGCCAGCAGGATCGGGGGAAAGCCCATCATGCTGTCGGTGACGAACATGATCAGCCGGTCCACCACTCCCCCCAGATAGCCGGCGAGCAGGCCGAACGGCACTCCGCCGGCCAGGCCGAGTCCCACCGCGATGCCACCGGCCGAGAGCGACAACCGGGCCGCGTGCAGCATCCGCGAGAGCACGTCGCGGCCGAGCTGATCGGTGCCCAACGGGTGCGCCCACGACGGATCGGCCATCACGAGGTCGAGGTTCTGATGAGTCGGATCGGCCGGGCTCAGCACTCCTGCCAGAAGTGCGACGAGCAGCAACAGCGCCAGGAACACCAGCGCCACCATCGGCGCCTTCTGCTCCCGGAAGCGCACGACGAATCCACGGCTACGTGGGGCCGGGGCGGTCTCTACCGCACGGCCCTTGTCGGTCAGCTCCATTGCGACCTCACCTTCGGGTTGAGCGCGGCGTAGGAAAGGTCGACCAGCAGATTCACCAGCACCGCCACCAGGACGGCTCCGAACATGACTCCCTGGACGACGGGAAGGTCCCGGCCCAGCACCGAACTGATGACCAGAGTGCCGATCCCCGGCAGCGAGAAGATCTGCTCGATCAGCACGGTGCCGCCCAGGATCCGGGTGAACTGCAGGCCGATCACGGTCAGCACCGGAACGGCGGCGTTCTTGGCGATGTACTTGCCGATGACCACCGGGGGCCGCATGCCCTGGGCCCGGGCGGTGGTGATGTAGGGCAGGTCCTTGATCTCGATCACCGCGCTCCGCACCTGACGGCTGGTCTCGGCGACGAAGGCCGCCCCCAGGGCCAGACCGGGCAGCAGCAGATGCTGCGCCCAGCCCACCGGATCCTCGGTGAGTGGCACGTACTGCGACGAGGGCAGCCAGCCCAGAGTGGAGGAGAAGCCCAGGATCAGGAGCAGCCCGAGCCAGTAGTTGGGGGTCGCGATGCCCAAGGAGGACACCAGGGTGAGGGCCCGATCCACGACCGTTCCCTTGCGCAGTGCCGCGACCGTACCGAGCAGCACGCCGAAGACGGTGCCGATGAGCAAGGTGAAGAAGGCCAGTGAGAGTGTCACGGGCAGTCGTTCCACCACCATCTCGGTGACCGACCGCATGGAGACCAGGGAGGTCCCGAAGTCACCGTGCAACACGTTTCCGAGCCAGTGCAGGTACTGCATCAGCACGGAGTCGTTGAGCCCCAGCTGCTGTCGGATCTGCTCGATCTGCTCGGGACTCGCGTTCGGGCCGGCGATCTCGGCCGCCGGGTCCCCCGGTACGGCGAGCAGCAGTCCGAAGGTGGCCACCGAGACCACCAGGAGCACCGGTACCAGCATCACCAGACGCTTGGCCGTGTACCAGAACATTCCTCCTCCTTCCTCATGATGACTGTCCCGGCGCAGCGCCAGGACGAACGATTTCGAGGCGTCACCTCACGGCCTCACGTGCTTCGAAGATGGCGGTGGCCACCCGACGGGGCGCGGCGGCATCCCCGACCACGTGTACCGGTATCGAGAGGGTGTCCCAGGCTCCCCGCTGACCTGCGGAGCGGCGTCCCTCCTCGGCCACCAGCACCGCGCCCGGGACCAGGCGCTCCTCGCCCGTGTCCAGTCGCCGCAGCCTCACTCCGTCCGCGCCGAGGTCGATCACCTGTGTCATCAGTGAGATCCGGGCTCCGTGCTCACGCAGCCGGGCCAGCAACGGAGGAACGGAGGCAGTCTCCAGGCCCGTCGCGAAGCCGGCGGCTCCGGTGACCAGCTCGACGTCGTGGCCCTGCTCGAGCAGCGCCTCCGCCGCGGCGAAGAACGGCCACCCGTTGCTGCCGCCCCGGTCCACCAGCACCACCCGCTCCACCGACCCGGGAATGAGATCGGACAGGCTTCCGTCCGCGGCGGCGGCCAACACGTCCCAGGCCCGGGCGTACGGGGCCGGCTCGGCCGCGCCTGCCCCGATCGCACCGGTCGCCACGACCACCAGTTCCGGGGCCAGCTCCAGCAACAGATCCGGGTCCACCGTGGTGCCCAGGCGCACCTCGACCCGCGAGCGGGTCAGCTCGCCCACGAGGTGGCGTCGCAGCCGGTCGAACTCGGCTCGCGCCCCGGCCACCGCCGCTAGGCGCAACTGGCCGCCGAGCACCTCACTCTGCTCGATCAGGACGACCTGGTCGCCGGCCCGGTCGGCGGACAGCGCCGCCTCCATGCCCGCCACTCCACCGCCCACCACGACCACGCGACGAGACGCGCGGTGGGTGCTCAGGTCGAGCAGCTCTCGACCCGCCTCCGGGTTCACCATGCAGGTCAGGGCGCGTCTGCCACCGATCGAGTCTCGGCAGTCGTTGGCGTAGACACAGGGGCGGATCGTGTCGTCCCGATCGGCGGTCGCCTTGGCCACCCACTCGGGATCGACGATCAGCGCGCGCGCCAGACCGATCAGGTCGGCCGCGCCCTGGGCCAACAGGTCGTCCGCCTCCGCGGGCTCCGCCACCCGTCCCGTGAGCAGTACCGGCGTACCGGGCACGGCTGCCCGGATCGCGGCCGCGTGCGGCGCGTTCACCGCCCGCGGGAAGGACATGTCCGGCACGATCCGCTCGTAACTGGCCAGGCTGCCCGAGACCACCGACAGGTAGTCGACACTGTCGGCCAGCAGTCCCGCGACCGTCACACAGTCGGCCTGGGAGAGCCCGCCCGACTGATACTCGTCTCCGACGACTCGGACGCCGATCACGAAGTCGTCACCGGTGGCTGCCCGGACCGCGGCGATCACCTGCTGCACGATCCGTACCCGGTTCTCCGCGGAGCCGCCGTAGGAGTCGGTGCGCCGGTTGGTGGCCGGTGACAGGAACGCCTGGAGCAGATATCCGTGGGCGGCATGGATCTCCACCCCGTCGAACCCGCCCTGCTGGCAGATCCGAGCCGCCCCGGCGAAGCTGTCGATCACCTCGGCGATCTCGGCGGCGCTCATCTCATGGGTGACCTCGATCGTCCCGCCCTTGGCCACCTCGGAGGGGTACCAGGCAGGCATCCGGGACTCGTGCCCGTCGACCTGCCTCCCGTTGTGGATCAGCTGGCACACGATGGCCGCCCCGTGCTCGTGCACGGCGTCGGTGGTGATTCGGTACGCGTCGGCATTCGCCTGCTCGTACCCCCAGATCTTGCCCACTCGCGACAGACTGCTGGGGTGCACGATCACCGGCTCGTGCACGATCAGTCCGACCCCGCCGCGGGCCCGAGCCGTGTAGTAGGCGGTCAGCCGGTCCGACTCGATACGGTCGGCGTAGTGCGTCGAGTGCGGTGCCATCACGACCCGGTTCCGCAGGGTGATCGCACCCAGCTTCATCGGCTCAAGCAGTGGGCGTGTCATGGTCCGCCTCCTTCAGTACTCGGTTCGGGGTGAGCACCACCAGCGGGATCTCGCGACCGAAGCCGCTCGCCCGGTCCTGGTAGCGCGCCACATTGGGCTTGCGCTCGCAGACCCAGGGAAAGAGCTGCTCGCGTTCGGCTCCGGTGACCACCCGTGCCATGGCCGGTATCTGGTGCCTGCCGATGTGCAGCCACACCTGTGGGTTGGCCCGCACGTTGGCGACCCAGGCCGGGTTGACCGGTCCCCCGCCCTTCGATGCCACGACGACGTAGCTCTCCTTCCACCGCACGTAGGGCAGTGCGACTTCGCGCAGCTCCTTGCTGCGGGCGCCGACGACGGTCATCAGCAGCGTCGGCTGGTACCGGTTGCCGCCCGCCAGGGCGTACTGCGCCGAGACCACCGAGAAGCCGGAGCGTTTGACCAGCCACCGGTCGAACGCCATTCCACGGGCGCCCTTCACCACGATCAGCCAGGGGCGGCCGTAGCTGCTGAAGGCGACGTTCTCCTGGGACGGGCCACTCATCGCTCCCCCACCCTCAGCAGCGGTGCCAGTTCGGCGGCCACGTCGTCGAGCTGCTCCAGCCGGGCGAACGCGTCGAGGATCTCGGCCCGCCGCTGTGCGGAGAACAGGTCCTCTCCGAACGACTCGAACTTCTCCGCGACGAAGTCCCAGTTCGCCCGGGTCCCCTCGTCCCACGGATCACCCCAGGCGAAGTCGGACTCGAAGTCCCGGGTCCCCGCCGCCGTGGTGACACTGATCGAGCCCCGGGTCCGGCGCACCTTCTCGGCACCGTCCCGGATGGTGTCGCGCCATTCGGCAGCCAGGACGGGGTCCTCGGCCACCGTCACCTTGGCGGCCAGGGCGACCAACGCGGGATCCGTCACCGTCTCGGCCCGGTGCCACTGCGGGCCGGGCGCCACTCCGCTCAGTGCGAGCGCGGTGAGCATCGGCATGTTGAACTGGGTCGCGAACGGAGTCAGGTGGTCCACGGGGATCGGACGTAGCGGATCGCGGAACTGCGAGATGCTGTACGCGGCCGGCCCGAGCCGGATCTCGACCCTCTCGATGTCATCGAGAGTGACCCCGGCCTCGACGCGGAACCTACGCAGCGCATCGATGGCGGCGTGGCTGTAACGACACGACGGGTACGGCTTGAGAGAGGTCTCGGTGATCCACCAGGTGTCACCGAGATCCTTGGTGATGGCGGACCGATCGCCGCCGGCGTAGCCCTGCCCCTCGAGGAAGCCCGGCGTGGTGTCCAGGCACACCAGGTCACCCTCGTAGCCGTGGGCGGCCATCCGGGCCGCGGTCACCCCGGCAGCCGCGATCTGGCCATTGGGCGCGTACTTCAGCGAGTTGAAGCGCCGCCGGTCGCGCATGAAGCCGTTCTTGGCGGTCGGGGCCAGCCAACAGGCCAGACCCAGAGCGTGCGCGTGCTCGCTGGCACTGGCCCCGGTCAGCAGCCCCACCGCCACCGCGGATCCCAGGGCGGCATACCCGTGCGAGGAGAGCTGCGAGAACCGGAAGTTCTCACCGTCGTACTCCATCAGGGAGGTGCCCAGGTTGAGTCGGGCATTGACATCGAAGCTGATCGCGGTCGCACCCAACAGTTGGGCCCCGGTACTGTGCCGCGCTTCGGCGAAGGCCATCGCCGGTGCCAGGCTCATCGCCGCGAAGTGGGCCCCGTTGTAGAACGTCTCATCGGCGTCCAGCACGTTCATCAGGTCGGCATTCGCGTAGGCCGCGGCACTCGCCGAGATCCGCACGTCCGATCCCAACAGCACGGACTCGGCGGTCCCGGGATTCTCCCGGGCCAGGTCGCGGGCCATCTCGGCACGAGACAGGCCCTGGGTGCACAGACCCGAGACGACGGTGTCCGCCAGGACCAGCTTGCTGTACTCGGCGACCTCGTGCGGCAACGGCTGGGTACCGGCCTGATGGGCGAAGTCCGCCAACTGCTCGATCATGCTCATGGTGTGCTCCTGTTCGGTCACAGTGAGGTGGGTACTGGTCATCGATCAGCCCCGAACACGAGCCCGCTGGTGGGAACGCCCACCCCGGAGGTGACCAGCGCGTGCTCCACCTCGCCGGGCTGGTTGACCGAGGTTCCCCGGACCAGCCGGGCCCCTTCCGCGATGCCGTTCATGCCGTGCAGGTATCCCTCGCCCAGCTGTCCACCGTGGGTGTTGGTCGGCAGCGCACCGTCGAGCTCCAGGTTCCCGTCGCGGATGAAGTCGGCGGCCTCGCCCTCGCCACAGAAGCCGTAGTCCTCCAGCTGGGTCAGTACGTAGGGGGTGAAGTGGTCGTAGAGGCTGGCGGCGTCCATCTGCGCCGGGCCGAGACCGCTCTGTGCCCAGAGCCGTCGGGCCACCACGGAGGCCTCGGGGAAGTGGGTGATGTCGTCTCGGTAGTAGCTCACCATCGTGTGCTGGTCCGGCCCGATGCCCTGGGCGGCCGCCCGAAGCACCACCGGGGTCTGGGCCAGGTCGCGGGCACGTTCCACGCTGGTCACCACCAGCGCCTGGCCCCCGTCGGTCTCCTGACAGCAGTCGAGCAGTCGCAACGGCTCCGCGATCAGCCGGGACGCCTGGTGCTCGGCCAGGGTGATCGGCCGCTCATGGAACCAGGCTGCCGGGTTCGTGGCCGCGTGCTTGCGGGCGAGCACGCTGACCCGTCCCAGATCGGCACTGGTCGCGCCGTAGTCGTGCAGGTAGCGCGCGGCCACCATCGCGGTCTGCTGGGCCGGGGTGAGCAGCCCGTGCGGATTCACCCAGGAGCGGTACTCGTTCTCCGAGGTGACCGCGACCTTGTCCGGCGGCGGCCCCTGGCCGAAACGACGACCCGAGCGCTCGTTGAACGCCCGATACACGACCACCACCTCGGCCGCTCCGGTGGCCACCGCCATCGCGGCATGCATGACCGAGGCGCACCCGCCACCGCCACCGAAGCCGACCCGGGCAAAGAAGTCGAGCTGCGGGATGCCGAGCGATCGGGCCAGGAGGTTCTCGGGGTTCGTCTCCATCGTGAAGGTGCTCATGCCATCGACATCGCCTGGAGTCAGACCGGCATCGGCCAGGGCGGCCAGTGTGGCCTCGACGGCGAGCGAGAGCTCGCTGCGACCGGACTTCTTGGAGAACTCCGTGGCTCCGATCCCGACCACCGCTGCCGCTCCGGACAATCGCGTCGTACTGTTCGCGGTCCTCATGCCGCTCCTCCTTCGTGTTGGCTCGCGGCGGGAACGAAGACCGGGAGCGTGGTGCCCGCCTCATCCCGGATCCAGGTCACCCGGACCGGGGCACCGATCACCGCCGACCCCTCCGGTCCGTCGTAGCCGGCCACCAACCGGGTGCCCTCCGCCAGGTCCACCAGGACGATGGTCAGTGGGTACGCGAAGGCCTCATGACGTGGGTGGTGGGAGACGACCAGGGAGTGGATGGTGCCCTCCCCACTCGCCTCGATCGCCTCCCAGGCGAAGGAGAGACAGGTGGCACAGGTGGGGCTCGGCGGGTGCCGCAGACACCCGCACTCGGTGCACTTCTGCACCAAGAGCCGTCCCTCGGCCGCGCCGGCCCACCAGAACTCGGTGTCCTCCAACAGGAAGGGACGAGGCCGGACGCCAGTCACCTCTCTGATCTGCGGAGTACTTGCTGCGCTGTTCATCGATCTCCCATCGCGAGAACCAGGTGGGTTCGGGAATGTCGGGCGAACTCCTCGGCCACGGCAGTGCGCTGGGCCTCGTCGAGGAGTCGGTACTCGGCTCCGGTCCTGACCCAGACCGGGTCGCTGGTCTGCCAGCCGGCGCGACGCAGCTCGGCACGGGCGACCTTGCCGTTGCCGGTCAGCGGCAGCTCGGCACAGACCCGGATCCAGTGCGGGGTCCACTTGGTGCCCAGGTCGCGCTGGGCGTCGAGGAAGGCCGGGAGCGTCCTCGGGTCGAAGGACTCGCCCTCGACCGGCTCCACCGTGGCCATCACCTGGTCACCGGTACGCGGGTCGGGGACTCCGTAGACGACGGCCTGCGAGATGCTCGGGTGCCGCTCCAGCACCCGCTCGATCGGTGCCGCGGCGATGTTCTCGCTGTCCACCCGGATCCAGTCGGCGGTGCGTCCGGCGAAGTACACGAAGCCCGCCGCGTCGCGATAGGCGAGGTCACCGGTCCAGAAGTCGTCGCCGCGGACCCGCTCGGCCATCGCCTCAGGGTTCGCGTAGTAGCCCTCGAAGGCGGCCGCGCCACCACGTACCACCATCTGGCCGATCGCCTGGTCGGCATTGAGCAGCCCCCCGTGGGCGTCGAAGCGGGCGGCCTCACAGACCCGCAGGGTCTCCTCGTCGACGATCTCGAGCTTCCGCTCGCCGACCGGCAGCCCCAGCGACCCGGCGGGGGTGTCGGGGGTCCGGTTGATCCGGAGCCCGCCCTCGCTGGCCCCGTAGCCCTCCATCACCTCGCAGTCGAAACGCTCCGCGAAGCGCTCGGCATCGGCTGCCGAGGCCTCCGTTCCGTAGGCCAGACGGAGGGTGTTCTCCGAGTCGGTCTGGCCCTCCGGGGTCGCCAGCACGTACGACAGGGCCCGACCCACATAGTTCCAATACGTGACCCCGTACCGGCGAACGTCCGCCAGGAACCCGGAGGCCGAGAACCGGCGGGCCAGCACGACCGTCGCTCCGGATCTCACCGCCGGTGCCAGGTTCGTCATGATCGCATTGCCGTGGAACAAGGGCATGCAGAGATAGGTCACCGTCTCCCGGTCCACCCGCATCCGCATCGCCAGGGCGTGGGCCAGTGCCCCGAGCCGCCCTTGGGTGCAGATCACCGCCTTCGGGGCACCGGTACTGCCGGAGCTGAACAGGAGCAGAAAGCGATCCGACGGCTCCGGAAGGTCGACGTCGGTGAGCGGGACCGTCCGCGCCAGCGTCTCGCGATACTCCGCGCTGTCCACGTCGAGGACCCACTGCGGCTCGATGCCATGGTCCAGCTCCGCGCACAGGTCCCGGGTCCGCGCCTCGGTGAGGAGCACCGAGCAGTCCGTGTGCCGGATGTCCTGGGCCAGCTCGGCACCACGACGGGTCGGATTGATTCCCACCACCACGGAGCCGGTGAGCGCGGCAGCGCCCAACCAGAAGACGTACTCGGGCGTGTTCTCCAGGAACACTCCGAGGTGGAGTTGTCGACCCGGGACCGTGGGCAGCAGCGCAGCCCGGCGACCGGCCTGCTCGACCACCTCGGCCCAGGAGAAGCTCTCCGCTCCGAACCTGATCCCGCCCCGGTCGTCCTCACGTCGGGCCCAGAGGAGCTCGGCGAAGGTCTCGCCCGCTGCGGGCGCCGCCCAGTCGTCCAGCCGGCCGGGGTCGAGGTCTGTCCGGCTCATCCCTGGCCTCCCTGGGGCTGCACCAGTTCGCCCCGCAACGCGGCGTCCACCGCGTCGTCGCCCAGCACCGAACGAGCGAGCACCTCGAGGTCGGCTGCACGACGCAGGTGGTTGCCTCCCTCGACCGGCAGGACGGCACCGGTGACCCAGGCCGACTCCGGGCCGGCCAGGTAGCGCACCGCCTCGGCGATGTCGTCCGCGGTACCGACCCGAGCCAGCGGCTTCTCACGGAGCACGGTGGCGCGCTGTACCGGATCGGTCACGAGGATCCCCGGCTTGGCCGCCTTCGTCGGCACCAGGCCGGGGCGGACCGCGTTGACCCGTACCGAGTGTCGGCCCAGCTCGTCGGCGGCGACCTGTACCAGTGCCTCCAAGGCGGACTTGGCCACCGAGTAGGACCCCATGAACGGGAAGGAGGCGCCTCCGGCCGTCGATGAGGTGCACACGATGCTGCCGCCACCGTGCGCCACCAGCCGCGGGGCGGCATGACGGATGGCGTTGAGCGCCGAGACCACGTTCCGGTCGAAGTCCGCCCGTAGCACCTCGGGCGTGAGTGCCAGGATCGGTGCCATGGAGCCACCGCCGACCGTGCACACCACGATCGACAGGTCTGCCTCGGAATCGGCCGTCTCCACTGCCTCGGCCATCTGCCGTTCATCGGTGGCATCACCGACGACGCAGGTCACCCGGGCCTCCGCAACAGCCTCGATCACCTCGTCGGCTGTCGCCCTCAGCGCCGCCAGGGTCCGCCCCATCAGCACCACGCGTGCCCCGTCACGCGCGAGCCGCTGGGCCACGGCTCCGCCGAACCCACCGGCTCCCCCGGTGATCAGTGCACTCTTGCCAGTCAATGGTCCCGCCACGATCTGTCATACCTCTTCTGTTGCTACGGATACGCCGTCGTTCTGCTGGCGCGTACTGAGAACCGCTCGCGCGGTTCCGTCCGGATCGGGTCGGGTCCGTCGGCCGGCCGACCCGATCCAGGTGTCGATCACTTCATCGAGATCCCGCGGAACTCGGTGTACTGCCCACCGAGCCAGAACTGCAGGTCACTCACGTCCTGGTGGGACAGGACCGCCCACTTCTCGAAGAACAGCCCGGTGAACAGTGCGTCGTCGTTGACCTTCTGCATCAGGGCGTCGAAGTCACTACTCAGGTCCGCATCGCTCTGGGGCTCGTTCAGCGCAGCGAGGAACTTCTTCGTCTCCTCGTCGGCTTCCTTGCCGGCGTTGTAGTAGCCGTCGGCACCGAACAGCTGCTGGGCCGTGACGATCGGCGAGAGCGCCCCGTACGGGAGGATCGCGCAGTTCACCGACTTGTCCACCAGCAGTGCCGAGCTCTGCGACTCGACGAGCTTGATGTTCAACGTGATCCCGGACTTGGCGAGCTGTTCCTTGATCACCTCGGCATAGGCGGAGTAGGCCCCACCGCTACCGGCGATGATGGCGCAGTCGAAGCTCACACCGTCGCCGTACCCGGCCTCCTCGAGCAGCGACTTGGCCTTCGCGTTGTCCGTGGCATATGGGCTCTTCCCGAGCGCCTTGTTGAAGCCGAGGCTCTCCTCGTTGAAGGGCTGCTGGTTCGCGTCGGCCTCGCCGTACAGCAACGCCTTGACCATCGCGTCCCGGTCCAGCGAGTAGTTGATCGCCTGGCGGACCTTGGCATCGTCGAACGGCTTCTGGCTGCGGTTGAGGTCCATCATCCAGAAGTTGATGCCCACCTTGCCCTCGACATCGAGGCCGGACTGCTTGGCGCCGTCCACGAAGGAGGTGTGTCCGAACGTGGCGTCGACCTCGTTGGCCTTGAACATGTCGAGCCGCCGCAGCTGGTCGAGCTGGAAGGGCATCTCGATCTTCTTCGGGCCGACCGCTGCGGGGTCCCAGTACTCGGCATTCGCCGCGAACGAGGCGGACCCGTCAGCGGTCCACTTGGTGAGCGTGTACATGCCGGCACCGACCGGCTTCTGGTTCAGGTCGGTGTCGAAGGCGGCGGGGCTGATCATGGCGCCGGCCGCGTCGGACAGCAGAGTGGGCAGCGAGGCAGCCGGCCCGTTCAGGTGGAGCTTGACGTGGGTCGCGTCGACCACCTCGACCTGCTTGATCACTCCCAGCGGTCCCGCCCAGGGGCCGGTCCCCTCGTCGATCGTCTGCGCGCGCTCGATATTGGCCTTCACCGCGGCGCCGTCGAATGCGGTGCCGTCGGAGAACTGGGTGCCCTCCCGCAGCGTCATGCTCAGCGTGGTCGGGTCGGTGAACTCCCACTCCTTCGCCAGCTGCGGCACCAGATTGCCGTCCGGGTCCTGGCCGATCAGACGGTCATAGACGGCGAACAGCAACAGGTTCGAGGCCATCCGTCCATCCCGGTGCGGATCCCAGGAACGGATCGGAGGACCGTACCCGGCGAAGCGCAGGGTATCGCCACCCCCGCTCGATTCCTTGTCATTGCCCGTGCCGCAGGCGGTCAGCGAAGTCGCCAACACCAACGCAGCCAACACGGCCAGTCCTCGACGCATCGATCGCCCTCGACGACCCGCGCCTACGCTCTTCAGAACCACGCTGTTCCTCCTTGGTGCGCCTTGGTGCGCTCTGTCACAGTTTTCAATCAAGCACTTGCTTGATAGCCTAGATCACATCAAAGTAGGCGTCAACGAAGGCGTCGACGAAACTGATCCGAACGAATCAGTACTGAAAGGACACCCATGAAATACGCGGTGATCGCGCCCGTCGCGGCCGGTACCACGGCGGATCCGGAGTGGATGACCGGCTTCGCGAAGCACGTCGAGTCCTGTGGGTTCGAGTCGCTCGTGCTGGTCGAGCACACGGTGATGATGAGCGAGTACACGAGCACCTATCCCTATGCGCCCTCGGGCCGGGTCGAACTGCCCGCCAACTGCCCGGTCCCGGACCCGCTGGAGATGGCCACCTGGCTCGCGGCGCGCACCGAGCGGCTCCAGCTGGCGACCGGGGTCCTCGTCCTGCCCAACCATCACCCGGTGGTCCTCGCCAAGCGGCTGGCCACCCTGGACCGGCTCAGTGGGGGACGTCTGCGGGTGTGTGTGGGCATGGGCTGGCTGCGCGAGGAACTGGAGGCCTGCGACGTGCCCTTCGAGGCGCGTGGTCGCCGGGCCGACGAGCAACTGGCCGTGCTCCGCACCCTCTGGTCGGGCGGAGACGACGGGGTCGATCACGACGGAGAGTTCTTCTCCTTCCGGAACGCGGTCTGCCGGCCGGGTCCCGTCCGACCCTGGGGTGTGCCGATCCACATCGGGGGTCACACCAAGGCCGCCGCTCGGCGGGCCGGACGCTTCGGGCAGGGATTGCAGCCGCTGGGGGTCGCTGGGGAGAGATTGCAGGAACTGCTGGACCTGATGCACCGCACCGCCGAGGAGAACGGCCGCGACCCGGAGACCCTCGAACTCTCGCTGGGTCATCTGGTCACCAAGGTCGACGCGGACCGAGCCGATCGGCTGGCGGCGCTGGGGGCCACCCGGCTGGTCCTGGCCGCCTCGGACTCGGCCGATCTGGACAGACAGCGTGACGAGATCTCTGCCTGCGCTGAGCGGTTAGGGATCGCCCGTGATTGAGCCGATGGATCCGGAAACCCGGCTGGAACTGCTCGATCTGGTACACAAGTACGCCTATCTGGTCGATGCCGCCTCCTTCAAAGAGGTGGCAGCTCTCTTCACCGAGCGAGGGGTGCTGGTCGCCCCCGACCCACCCGAGGCGCTCTCTCCGGTTCGCAGCCACACGGGCCCCGACGAGATCGGAGCCGAGCTCTCCCAGCTGTCCATGTTCAGCATCACGTCGCATGGCGTCCTCGGTCAGGTGATCACCGCGTTCAACGGATCGGACCGGGCCGCCTCGGTGGTGAAGTGCGTGGCGCACCATGTCCGGATCGATGAGAGCTCGGACAGGCCCCGGGTGAACGATCTCGTCTGGCATCTGCGCTACGGCGACGAGTACCTGCGGGGAGCCGAGGGCCGCTGGCGCTTCGAGCGGCGCTCGATCACCATCGATCTCATCGAGCTGCGTCCGATCAAGCGTGCCAATTCCCGCAGCGTTCGTCCACAGCACACCGAGAGGCCCTGGTAGCTCCCGTACCGCGACGTTCCACCCGGGTGGAACGACTGTGGGCCCGGGTTCTCCGAACGTCGGGAGAGCCCCGGCCCACAGCCGTCCTCTCAATGCGGCAGCTGTAGCGTCACGGCGGCGCGAAGATGCGGCCCGCGGGCATTGGCTGCCTCCACCTCGAGATCCACCTCGGCCGCCGTCGCTCCGCGCTCAAGGTGCCGGATCCGGCAGACCCGACCGGTGTAGTGCACGACATCGCCCGGATGGTTCTGCCCCAGCAGCACCACCTTCATGGCACCCACCCCAACTTCGGGACCGGCCCAATCGGTCAGGTAGCGGTTGAGGATCCCAGAGGATCCCAGGATGTTCATGTAGATGTCTCGCGCGCCTGCCCGGAGCGCCGCCTTCGGCTCGAAGTGGACGTCGTTGTAGTCCAACGTGGCGGCCGCCAATGCGATGATCCTGGTGGCGCTGAGCGGCACCCGCAGCTGCGGCAGACCGGTCCCGGCACGGACCTGGTCCACCCGCAGGGTGCTGCCGGACGCGGCACCGGGCGCCGGCGGAAGGTCCGGTGACGAGACCGTGTCATCGGGAGCCGGCTCCCTCGGTGCCGACGCGGCCCGCCCGGTGCCCGGCGCCCACTTGAAGATCCGCATCATGGCGCTACCGACCGTCTCCCCCGTCTCGGTGACGAAGTCCGAGACGATGTCGAAGAAGTGCCCGCGCCCGAGCGCGGTGGACTTCTCGCCCGACACCTGGGCCAGATACTGCACCTGGCTCAAGCGGTCACCGGGCCGCAACGGCCGGGCGTAGACATGCTCGTTGTTCACCGCCGCGACCGAGGTGAACCCGGCCGCGTTCAGCGTCTGCGTCACCACATCGAGTGGCTCACCGGGCGGATGCTCGCGGCGATAGCCGGGCAGCGTCCACATGTTCAGTGAGGAGGCCGGGGCGATCAGGCCGCCCCAGCGGGATCGACGGGCCCAGGCCACGTCCTGATAGGCGGGGTTCTCGTCACCGACGGCATCGCACCACAGGCCGATCATCGCCTCGTTGACCGGGAACTTCGCCCAGCGCGGCTCGCCGCGCTCACCCACCAGACCGGAGAGATCCGCCACCGAGGGCAGGGCGAGGGCACGGAGTTCCGGGGACACCGTGCTCACGACGTCACCCCCGTGCCGACCGGGCGCCGAGGTCCTAGCTCGGAGAGGATCGCGGCTCGATCCGCGTCCCGGATCGGGGCCGCCACGAGGTCGACGGCGCCGGAGCGGGAGAACTCCGGGACCACCCGTGGGAGCGGGCCCATCGTCGTCTGCTGCACCAGGTCGTCGCCGGCAGCCTGTGCGCAGGCCAGCGCCTCGGTGACGCTGAGCACCGGCTCGACGCACGCGTCCACGGATTCGAACACCTCGACCCAGTGGGCCAGCTCCTCTGCCCCGATCAGGGCGCCGATCACCCCCTTCCACAGCGGCCAGCGCTCACGCTGCCACTGTGATCGGGGGACGGCGCTCAGGCCGAGGCCGTGCATGAACGCCTGGTAGGCGGACGGCTCCACCGCGCCGACGGACAACCAACGCCCGTCGGCGGTGCGGTAGACGTTGTACCAGTGGGCACCGGTGTCCCAGGCGTTGGTGCCCCGGTCGGGCGACCAGCGTCCCGATCCGACCGCGCCGAACAGAAAGCTCCCCAGGCTCATCACCCCCTCGTGGATGCTGGTGTCGATCACCTGTCCGAGGCCCGAGCGCTCACGCTCGTGCAGTGCGGCCAGCACCGCGACCGCGAGGTTCAGCCCCCCGCCCGCGAAGTCACCGGCCAGCATCAGCGGCGGGACCGGTCCGGAATCCGAGGTGCCGATGGCGTCGAGCACTCCCGAGCGGGCCAGGAAGTTGATGTCGTGCCCGGCCCGTCCGCCGCGTTCCGTACGCCGGGACCAGCCCGTGATCCGGGCGTACACCAACCGGGGGTTGTCCGCCAGTGCCCGCTCGGGTCCCAGACCGAGCCGCTCCATCACTCCGGGCCGGAAGCCCTCCAGGAGCACGTCGGCACGACCCACCAACCGACCGGCCAGCTCGGCCTGGTCAGGCTCCTTCAGGTCGAGCACGACCGAACGCCGACCGCGGTTCAGCACGTTCTCCTCGGGCGCCGACATCTCGGGGTTCGCGGTACCGGGTCGGTCGATCCGATCCACCAAGGCCCCGAGGGCGGCCAGCATCAGGCCGCAGTGGGCGAGCGGCCCCTCCGCCGCGAACTCCACGACGCGCAATCCATCCAGGGGTGCCGGATTCATCGGACACCTCCCGACAGCGACCGGGAGGCGTGGGCACGCCGCCAGGTGCGGTCGGTACAGCCCTCGTCGCGCAACTGGTACTTGAGCACCCGTCCGACGGGGTTCTTGGGCAGCTCCGATCTGAACTCCACGTACTCGGGCCGGGCGTAGCGCGGCACCAGGTCCTCGCTCCACTCGACCAGTTCCGCCTCGGTGAGAGCCGACCCCGCGACCAGGACCACCGTGACCTTGACCTCGTCCTCGCTCAGTTCGCTGGGCACGGCATGGACGGCGACCTCGGCCACCTCCGGGTGCCGGGCGAAGATCTGCTCGATCTCGTAGCTGGAGATGTTCTCGCCGCCTCGACGTAGATAGTCCTTGCCCCGGTCCATGAAGCGCAGGTGGCCATCGCTGTCGAATCTGCCGTGGTCTCCGGTGTGGAACCACAGGTTGCGAAACACCTCCAGCGTCTTGCCCGGGTCACCCCAGTACCCCTGGAACATGATTCCGGGCCTGGTGGGCCGGGCCACGATCTCACCGGTCTCCCCCACCGGCACCGGCTCGTCGAACTCGTCGACCACCCGCACCTCGAAGGAGTCATTGACGCGTCCTGCCGACCCGGGCCGGTACTCCTCGACCGAGCACGAGGTGATCAGGGCCGCCTCGGTCATCCCGTAGGCACCGGATCCGACCCGGTGCACCCCGAACCGCTCGGCCCAGATCCGGGCCAGGTCCGCGGTGACCGGCGACCCGGAGACCACCCGCAGCTGTCCGCGGCAGCGCGCGGTCCACTCGGTCTCGGGGGCGGTGGCCAGCATCGGGATCATCGACCCCATCAGGGCGACCAGGGACGCCTCCGAGCGGTGCACGTCCTCCCAGAAGCGGGACACCGAGAAGCGTGAGGCCAACGAGATCGAGCCGCCGATCTGGAGGGCACCGGCCACGTGGGCCACGGCTGCGAGATGGAAGAGCGGCATCGCGGTCCACAGCACCTCGTCCGGGCGTTTGCCCAGGTTCTCGTTCATCTGCCGCGACATGTTCTGCACGTACCCGTCCCCGACCATGCAGCCCTTGGAGGGCCCGGTGGTGCCGGCGGTGTAGATCAGGTGACTGGGCAGGGACAGCGGCCGTTCGACCGGCTGGAAGTCAGTTGCGGAGCCGCTCAGGGCTTGGGCGAAGGTCTCGACCTCGGGGGCCTGTCCGGGTCGCACCGGCCAAGCATCGTCCGGGTCGGTCAGTACCACCAGGCGCAGCCGGGTGCCTGCCTCCTCGACCGCGCCGGCCACCAGCGCGGTGAACTCCGGTTGCAGGATCGCCACCACCGGGGCGCAGTCCCGAATCTGGTGTTCCAGGATGAGCGACCGGTTCGCTACGTTGACCGGTACCGTGACCAGTCCGGCGTACTGACAGGCCCACCAGGTGATCAGCGACTCCGGTGAATTGCGCGACATCACCAGGACCCGCTCACCCACCTGGGTGCAGGCGGCCAGTCTGGCGGCCAGTCGACAGGCCTGCTGGTGCAGTTGGGGCAGGGTGTACTCGCGATGGTCGAAGCTGATCCGAGTGCTGCTTCCCCGGTTCAGGGCATCGGCCACCAGTCGGCGTAGGGAACGGTCTCCGGTGCTGCTCACAACAGGCCCCCTCGAGTGTCTGGAGTCGGGATCTCCGCCTCGACGAGTGCGCTGACGTGTACCCCGGCGGCGTTGCGTCCGGTCACCTCGACGGTGACGCAGTCGTCCTCCTGCCTGCTCAGCACCACGCCGGTCAGCACCATCTCGTCACCTGGGTAGTTGGGTGCGCCCAGTCGGGTACGCAGCCGCCGGATCCGGCAGGCCGAGCCGGCCCAGTCCCGGACGTAGCTCTCGACGAGTCCGTTGCTGGTCAGGATGTTCATGAACACGTCCTTCGAGCCTCGGGCCCTGGCCAGCTCCGGATCGTGGTGTACGTCGCGATAGTCGCGGGTGGCGATCGCGGAGGCCACCACCAGCGTGCGGGTGATGGGGATCCTCCGCTCCGGCAATGTGCTCCCCGGCGCGACTTCGGGTGCGGCGCTCGACACGGGACCCATCAGGACTCACCGCCCAGCCGGGAGCCGAGCAGCTGCAGTACCGATGCGGCACCGCCGAGGGTGGTGGCCACCGACCGGCCCCACAGGTAGTGCCGGTGGGCCGGGTGATCCACGTCGACTCCGAGTCCACCCTGCACGTGCTGGGTCCGGTGCACGACGTCGAGCCCGGCCTGGCACGCCCACCACTGGGCGACCAGGGAGGCGCGGACCGCGGCCGCGGAGGGGGCCGCGATCTGGGCGCCGACGGGGAGGCTCTCCTCGGCACCCGCCGCGCCCAGATCGCTGAGGGCCTGCCAGGTGGTCAGCCGGATGGCATCCACGTCGATCCAGCAGTCGGCCAGCTGATGCTGCACTGCCTGGAAGGTCCCCAGCGGTCGGCCGAACTGGTGCCTTTCCGACACGTGCCGCGCCGCGATCCGCATCGCTCCCTCGCCCACCCCGACCTGGAGCGCAGCCAGCGCCACACGGGCTCGGACCAAGGTGAGCTCAAGAAGAGCACCCGCCGCGGCCAGGTCCTCGTCCGGAGCCAGCAGGACGCCGGGAGTCGCGTCCAGGACCAGGTCGCCGGCCACGTCGTGGTCACTCGTCACCTCGGGCACCAGCACGACGTCGTCGGCCCGGACCAGGAACAGGCCCAGCCCCCCGGTGCCCTCGTCATGAGCCGCCGACACCACGAACCACGCGGCACCGGGAGCCGAGGGGACCAGCGCCTTGGTGCCGCTCAGGCGCCAGCCGTCGGCAGCGCGCACGGCGCGACAGGTCGGCGTGGTCGGGTCGGCTCCGTACTCCTCCAGTGCCAGGGCACCCCGAGCCCCGCCGGAGCTGAACGCCCGGACCAGGTCGTCGTGCTCCCGGGTCGCCGAGGCCAGCGTCCAGGACGCCAGGACGGCGTTCCACAGGCTGGCTCCCACGACGTGTCGCCCCTGCTCCTCCAGGACCACGGCCAAGGCGTCCATGCCCAGCCCGGCGCCCTCGCACTCCTCCGGCAGTGCCACCGAGAGCAGCCCGGTCTCCGCCAGGGTTCGGTAGGCCACCTGGTCGAAGGGGTCCGCGGAGCTCTCCACAGCGCGCAGCCGGGCCGGGTCCGCCAGGTCCGACAGCACGGTGACCGCCAACTCACGCAGGTCGCGCAGGTCCTCGTCGAGTTCGAAGTCCATCAGTTCGCCTCTCCAGATGTCCGGGGACGGAAGCGCAGCGTTCGCCAGCGCTGGGTGGCGACCACCTCGCCCGCTCCGTCGGTATAGGTCTTGATCGTGGTCACGAAGCGCCCGATGCCCAGGCCGGTCCGTTTGGGCGGACCGATGGACTCCACCTGCTCGGTGTAGCCGACCAGGTCACCGGGGTGCAGCTCGCGCCGGAGCTCGAGGTCGGAGTCGGTAGCCACGACCGAGGTGTAGCCACCCTCATCGAGCACCGCCAGCAGCCGGGCGTTGCCGCTCGCCGGGGTCACTGGATCCGGCCGGACCGTGGCCGCGTAGCCGCGCATCACCCAGGCCTGGATCATGGCTGCCGGAGACACCACGTCCGGACGACCCGTGGCCCGGGCGGCCTCCGGTTCCAGGTGGACGGGATCGTGGACGTCCAGGGCCTCCACCCAGTGCCGGATCATCGGCACGTTCACCGGGTCCGGCCCGGGGGGACGTTCGTTGACGACGATGCCGACGAAGCGCTGCAGGCGCTGCTCGTAGTCGGGTTCGTCGATCGGCGCGCCGCTCATCGCTTCTCCCGCGGCAGGCCGAGCCCGACCGTGGCGACCATGTCGCGCAGTACCTCGTTGACCCCGCCACCGAAGGTGTTCACGATCCCGGAACGGGAGAGCTGCTCCAGTTGCCCGCCGAGCACCGCCTCGGGCGATCCCGCCCGGATCCGGCCGGCCGCGCCGAGCACCTGTGACAGCGAGCGCTGGACGGCGATATGGGTCTCGGTCCCGTAGGTCTTGGCCGCGGCGGCGCGCTCGCCGGTGAGCCGGCCGCGGTCGATGTCCGCGGTGAGTCTCCAGTTCATCAGGCGCATGGCCTCGAGCCGGGCGTGGCTGCGGGCGAGCTCGGTGGCCACCCAGGGCAGCGACGCGGTCCCGTTCTGCTCGGTGAGGTCTCGCACCTGCTCCCAGAGCTGGATCAACCGGCCACCCAGCGCCGCCAGGGCCACCCGCTCGTGGTTCAGCTGAGCGGTGATGAGCCTCCAGCCGCCGTCGACCTCGCCCACGACGTTGTGCCGGGGTACCCGGATCTGGGTGTAGTAGGTGGCGGTCACGGTCATGCCGCCCACGCATTCGATCGGACTCCAGGTGTAGCCGGGGTCCGAGCAGGGCACCACCAGGATCGAGATCCCCCGGTGTTTGGGAGCGGCCGGATCCGTGCGCGCCGCCAGCCAGACGTAGTCGGCCGTGTTGCCGCCGGTGGTGAAGATCTTGGCGCCGTCGACGACGAAGTCGTCACCATCGGGCACGGCCCGGGTACGCAAGGAAGCGAGATCGGTGCCGGCCTCCGGCTCGGTGTAGCCGATCGCGAACACGATGTCGCCGGTCAACATCCCGGGCAGGTACTCGGCCCGCTGCCGCTCGGTACCGAAGGCCATCAGCGTCGGTCCTACCGTGTTCACCGTGACCAGCGGGAAGGGCACTCCGGCCCGTTGCACCTCGTCGTAGAAGACGAACTGCTCCTCGGCACCGAGTCCGCGTCCGCCGTACTCGGTGGGCCATCCCACCCCGAGCCAGCCGTCGCTCCCGAGCCTCTTGACGATCTCCCGGAACCGGGGGCCACCGGCACCCTGCTCACCCGCCTCGCGCAGTTCCGCCGACGGCATGAGGGAGCCGAAGTACTCCCGCAATTCGTGCCGGAGGGCCCTATGGGCGGGGGTCTCGCGCAGATCCACGTCTTCTCCTTGCTCTCCTGAAGACCCCGGTGACCGGGATCACCGAACCTTTACACGCCGATATACACCTGTCAACCGTCTGAATATTCAGTTCTATATCCCATCGTCTTCTCAGGTACCCTGGTCTCATGAGCACTTCGCCACGAGTCGTCCAACGGGTTCTCTCACCGGCCCGCGCCGCCACTCGCGACCGTCTCATCGCGAGTGCCATCGAGTTGGCCGACGAAGGCGGCTACGAGGCGGTGACCATCCGAGCGGTCGCGACCAGGGCCGGCACCTCGGTGCCCACCGTCTATCAGCACGTGAGCTCCAAGGACGACCTGCTCGTCGAGGCACTGATGAGACTGGGCCAGGAGAGCACCCAGCACCTGACCGCCAGTCCCATCGCGGGCAGCACTCCGGCCGAACGGATCAGTGCGATGTTCGCCAAGGTGATGAAGGCGGCCCACGATTCGCCCCTGCTCTACCAGTCGCTGTACCGGGCCTGGGTGGTCAGCGCCCCGGCCATCGTCGGCCTGGAGGAGAACCTCGGCTTCGGCCCGGAGCGCGCGCCCTGGATCGGGATGGCACTGCGCGAGGGCGGTGTGGGCTCCCATTCACCGAAGGATCTCGACGCAGCCGAGCAGATCCTCAGTTGCCTGTTCCTAGGTGCCTTGATCGGCGTCGCCTCCGGGCGGGACCTGGACGAGGTCGTCCAACTGCTCACCGATGCATCCCACCGGCTGCTGCCCGACGCCTGAGCTCGAGCACAGGCGCCGGGACGTCTGCTGGCGCAGTGCGGGCGCATCGCCTAGGTTGCCCGAGTGAGCCAGAACGAGACCCGTCCCGACCGATCCGAGGATCTGCACGAGATCCACGCCCAGGTGCTCGCCTACTGCCGTGCGGTCGATCGTCGCGACTGGGACGGCATCCGGGCGGTCTACACCGCCGACGGGGTCGACCACCACACCGGCTTCGACGGGGATGCCGATGCCTACGTGGCCTGGCTGAAGCGGCTGCTACCGCGGATGGACGGCACCATGCACATGCTGGCCAATCACACCTGCCGACTGGCGGCGGACCGGATGAGCGCGGTCAGCGAGACCTACGGCCAGGCGGTGCACTGGGGCACGCCCGGGGACTCGCCGCAGCTGAACTTCACCTCCGGCTTCCGCTATGTGGACCACTGGCTACGGACCGAGGACGGCTGGCGGATCCGGGAGCGGTTCGCGGTACGCGAGTGGCACCGCGACGATTCCGGGCGCCTCCATGGCCCCGCCAGCGCGAAGGCCAAGGCACGGGCTGAAGCAGGCCAGCCGGGTGAGCCGGACATCTTCGACGTCCTGCTCACCCGGCTGGAGGGCTGATCTCAGCAGCAATCCCTCAGAAGTCGGTGCCGATGATCTGCTCGATATTGCGTTCGGCCAGTGCGGTGATGGTGACGAAGGGGTTCACGGTGGTGTTGCCGCCGATCAGCGAGCCGTCGATCGCGTACAGACCCGGGTAGCCGTGGAGGCGACCGTGACCGTCGGTCGCCTGACCCAGCACCGCGCCGCCCAGCGGGTGGTAGGTGAACGTGTCACCCCAGATCTTGGCGAACCCGAACAGGTCGGTGCGGTAGATCGTCCCTTCCTTCCTGTTGATCTTGTCGAAGATCGACTTGGCCATCGTGATCGCCGGCTGCTTCATAGCCGTGGTCCAGCTCAGGTCGACCTTGCCGGTGGCGGCGTTCCAGGTGAACTGGGCCCGGTTCGGGTTCTTGGTGATGGCCAGGTACAGGGAGGCCCAGGTCTCCAGCCCGGCCGGCACCGGAGCAACCTCGGCGAAGGCGCCGCCGACATCCCAGTTGTCGATGCCACCGGTGGGCATCGAGGCCTGCTTGGAACCGGTCGGGTCCCAGATGTGATTGGCCCGGCCGACCATCACGTTGCCGTTGTCGCCCCAGTTCTTGCCGACCTCGTCGCTGAGGTCGGGCAGCGCGCCGGTGGCCCGCATCTTGGTCAGCAGCTTGGCGGTGCCCACCGATCCGGCGGCGAAGAAGACCCGGTCCGCGGTGATCGTCTTGGTGGCGACCGTGCCACCGGAGGTGTTCAGCTCACGGATGGTGACCTGGTAGCCGGTACCGGTCGCGGGTCGCACGTCGGTCACCTCGTGCAGGGTGCTGATGGTGACCCGGCCGGTGGCCTTGGCCAGTGCCAGGTAGGTCTTGTCCAGGCTCTTCTTGCCGGCGTTGTTACCGAAGATGACCTCGGAGGCCAGCGCCGACTTGGTCACCGTGCCCGCCGCCTCCTTCTTCATGTACTCGAAGTCGTAGACATTGGGCACCGTCACGAACTCGAACCCGGAGCGCTGCGCGTGCTTGCGGCCGACCCGAGCATAGGAGTACCACGGGGTCGATTCCCACCAAGCGGGATCCACGGTGCTCACCCCCAGGGTCGCATTGGCCCGCGGGTAGTAGGTCGCGTACATCTCCTCGGGGTCCACGGTGGGCAGGATCTGGCCGAACCTGCTGCGCTTCGGGGTGACCGCCATTCCACCGTTGGCCAGCGAGCCACCACCCACCCCGCGACCCTGGTAGACCGTGATCCCGGCGAACTCCTCGGCATCCAGAACACCGGTATAGGGCGTGACATTGCGGTCGATCGGGAAGCCCAGGAAGTTGCTCAGTGGCAGCTTGGTGCGATCGCGCAACCAGTAGGCACGGTGATCTGGGCTGAGCATCCCGGAGAAGATCTTGCCGTCACTGCCCGGGGTATCCCAGGCCATACCCATCTCGACCAGGTGCACATTCACCCCCGCCTGAGCCAATCGCAGGGCAGCCACCGAGCCGCCGTATCCCGTTCCGATCACCAGTACCGGGAGCCGGGCCCCATCGGGCAACGGGGCCGAGGCGGCCTGAGCCCGGGTACCTCCGACCGCATTGACCGCCGTGGCGGCGGCCGCGACACCGATCAGGGCGCCTCCGGCTCGCAGCACCGAACGACGGGAAGGCGTCCCACCCAAGACATGTGACATGCGTCCTCCATCATCTGACTGGAATTCACTTTCTACATACTCGTGGGATGTTCTGACCAGCCCTACCCGTCAGTAGTCTCATCTCCGACGCCTTCTCCGGCGCCAACCGCCGCTCACCGCTCCCCGCACCAGACTGCCGACGGCATTCAGCATGGCGATCGGACGGCGGTTCATCGCCGCCAACAGCAGGTCGACCACCGGCCAGCTCAAAGCGCCCGCCGAGAACGTGGCAGCGGCCCGTAGCGGCAGTTCCTCCAGAGACCGGGTGACCATCGCCGCGGTCCCCGGATCGGCACTCGTATCCACCTTGGCCCGCTTGATCATCTGAGCGCGCAACCCGGCCCCCCATCTGGTCTGAGCGATCTCCTCGATGGTGGAGCTCCGGGTGAAGGGCCGAACCGGGACCACCCCCGGAACCGGTCTGCCCAACCTGAGCTCGAAGGCCGCCTGATCGGCCGCGATCGGCGCCACGGACGGGCCCTCGGCGGCCTCACCCACGCCTCCGCTGAACTCGACCGGCAGGACCGCCACCACCTGGACGCTGGACCTGGCGACTTCGAGGATCTGGGTCCCATGCGGCACCTGCCACGAGCCGCTGGGCACGTCATAGAAGGCGAAGGAGCGTCCCGTCACCTCGATCGCGAGCTCGACGGACTCCCCCGGCGCCAAGTGCACCTTGGCGAACCCGACCAGCTCTCGCACCGGACGCAGCACCACCTCGCTACGGTCACCCCGGTAGATCTGCACCACGTCCGATCCGGGACGGGCCCCGGTATTGGTGACCCGAATCCGGACCAGAGCCCCCTCACCGGCCACCAGCCGGTCGCACTCGACCCTCGCGTCCTCCCACTCGAAGGAGGTGTAGCCCAGTCCATGGCCGAAGGCCCAGAGCGGCTCGATGTCGGCCGTGGTGTGGTGCCGATAGCCGACCATCAGCCCCTCTCGGTACTGGGCCTGTCGCGGGTTCCGCGCGAACCAGGGGGTGCTGGCCACGTCCCGGAGGCGAGCCGGGAAGCTCTCCGCCAGTCGACCGCCCGGCTCGGTACGGCCGTACAGCAGGTCGGCCACCGCGCCCCCACTCGCCTGACCGCCCAGGTAGCTCTCCAGCACCGCGGCCACTTCTTCGCGCCACGGCATCAGTACCGGGGATCCGTTGGCCAGCACCACCACGGTGCGCGGGTTCGCGGCCGCCACCGCCCGGACCAGGTCATCGTGCTGGGCCGGCAGTCGCAGGTGTGCCCGGTCGAAGCCCTCCGACTCGTCGATCCCCGGCAGGCCGACCAGCACCACGGCTACCTCGGCCTCGGCCGCCACTGCGGCCGCTCGCCGGATCAGATCCGGATCGGAGACCGAGGCAGACGGGTCGTAGCCGGGTGCGTAGGTGTGCTCGACACCTGCGGCCCGGAGCGCCTGACGCAGCGTGGTCACCGAGGCCGGATTCACCAGGGAGGACCCCGAGCCCTGATAGCGAGGGTGCTCGGCGAAGGCACCGATCACCGCGACCCGGGTACCGGCAGCAAGCGGCAGGATGCCGTCGTTGGCCAGCAGCACCGATCCGGCTGCCGCCGCCTCGCGTGCCAGCAGGTCGTGCTCGGCGAACAACCCCGCGGCACCCTCGGGCTCCGGTTCCAGGTCAGGACAGCGGGCCACGTGATCCAGCACCCGCTGGGCACAGTCGGCCAGGTCGCCCGCCGAGAGACGGCTCTCGGTGACCGCGCGCCGCACCTCGGCGTCCGAGAGCCGGTGTCCGCCGGGCATCTCCAGGTCCATCCCCGCCTGTACCCCGCGGACCCGATCGGCGGTGGCGCCCCAGTCGGAGACCACCACCCCCTCGAACCCCCATTCCTCGCGCAGCACCTCGCGTAGCAGCCACCGGTTCTCGGTGACCTGGACCCCGTTGAGCAGGTTGTAGGAGGCCATCACCGCCCACGGCCGGGCCGTCTCGACCGCATGCTCGAACCCGCTCAGATAGATCTCGCGCAGAGTCCGCTCATCGACCACCGAGTCCGAGACGAACCGGTGGGATTCGGCGTTGTTGGCGGCGAAGTGCTTGAGGCAGGCGCCGATCCCGCGGCTCTGGATGCCGCTCACCATCGCGGCCGCCATCCGCCCCGAGACATACGGATCCTCGCTGAAGTACTCGAAGTTGCGGCCGCACAACGGGTGCCGCTTGATGTTGAGCCCGGGCCCGAGCACCAGGGAGACCCCGAGCGCCCGGGCCTCGGCGGCCACCGCCGCGCCCACGCGGCCTACCAGCTCCGGGTCCCAGCTGGAGGCCAGGGTGACCGCCGACGGGAAGCAGGTGGCCGGCTCGGCGTCGCCCAACCCGAGATGGTCTCCGGCATCCACCTGCACCCGCATCCCGTGCGGGCCGTCGTTCATCCGGGTACTCGGTACCGCACCCCGCACCGAAGTGCCCGGCAGCGCCTGGGTGGTCCATATCCCGGACCCCGAGAGCATCCTGATCTGATCACCGAGCGACAGATCGGCGGCCCGGGGCATCGGCAGGCTCGGGTCTGGCATGGGTCCTCCGGAGGTGTCGGGATGCGACGAGGCGCTCACCCAGGTGATTCTGTCCCGCCGGGTACGGGATCGGTAGCCCACTATGTGCCGTGGCTCACATGGGGTTGAATCGGACCCATGGCACAGACAACAGACGTCGTCGTCGTCGGAGCCGGCCTGGCCGGTCTGGTGGCCACCCACGAACTCGTGCTGGCGGGCAAGCGGGTGACCGTCGTCGACCAGGAGAACGAGCACAACCGCGGTGGGCAGGCGTTCTGGTCGCTGGGCGGGCTGTTCCTGGTCGACTCACCCGAGCAGCGGCGGATGGGGATCAAGGACTCCCTCGACCTGGCCAGGCAGGACTGGTTCGGCAGCGCCGGGTTCGATCGGGACACCGACCACTGGCCGCGGCAGTGGGCCGAGGCGTACGTCGCCTTCGCCGCCGGGGAGAAGCGTTCCTACCTGCACGACCTCGGGCTGAGGCTGATGCCGAACGTGGGCTGGGCCGAACGCGGCGACGGAACCGCTAGCGGGCACGGCAACTCGGTGCCCCGGTTCCATCTCACCTGGGGCACCGGTCCCGAGGTGGTCCGGATCTTCCTGGAGCGAGTGGAGGAGGCCGAGCTGCGGGGACAGGTGCGGTTCGCCCACCGGCATCGGGTGGACGGACTCATCGTCGAGGACGACACCTGTGTCGGGGTACGCGGCACCCTGCTCGCACCGGACGAGGCCGAGCGGGGGGTCGCCAGCAACCGGACCGAGGCCGGCGAGTTCGAACTGCGGAGCCAGGCCGTGGTGGTCACCTCCGGCGGCATCGGGCACGACTTCGAGGCGATCCGGGCGAACTGGCCGACCGATCGGCTCGGGCCGGCCCCGGAGCACCTGGTGGCCGGGGTCCCCGAGCACGTGGACGGTCGGATGCTCGCCATCTCTCAGGGTGCCGGTGCCAACGTGGTCAACTCCGACCGGATGTGGCATTACACCGAGGGCATCGCCAATTGGGACCCGATCTGGCCGAACCATGGCATCCGGATCATTCCCGGGCCGAGCTCCATGTGGTTCTCGGCCACCGGGGACCGTTTCCCGGCGCCGTACTTCCCCGGCTTCGACACCCTGGGCACGCTGCGCCATATCGGTACGACCGGGTACGACTACTCGTGGTTCGTGCTGACCCGGGCGATCCTCGAGAAGGAGTTCGCGCTCTCGGGGTCGGAGCAGAACCCGGACATGACCGGCAAGGACGTGAAGTTCCTGCTCAAGTCGCGCCTGGCCAAGGGGGCCCCGGGCCCGGTCCAGGCGTTCCTGGACCACGGCGAGGACTTCGTCAGCGCCGGCAACCTGGAGGATCTGGTCGAGCAGATGAACCGGCTGGGGCGTGGCGGTGCCCACCTCGATGCCGCCCACCTGCGCCGTCAGATCGAGGCCCGGGACAGCGAGGTGGCCAACGGATACTCCAAGGATCTGCAGCTGATGGCGGTCCGCAACGCCCGTTCGGTACTGATCGACAAGATCATCCGGGTGGCCAAACCGCATCGGCTACTGGATCCGGCTCAGGGGCCGCTGATCGCGGTGCGGCTCAACATCCTCTCCCGCAAGACGCTGGGCGGGCTGGAGACGAACCTCGAGGGCGCCTGCCTGCGTCCCGACGGGTCTGTCTTCGACGGGCTGTACGCGGCCGGTGAGGTGGCCGGCTTCGGAGGTGGTGGCGTACACGGCTACAACGCCTTGGAGGGTACCTTCCTGGGCGGCTGCATCTTCTCGGGCCGAGCCGCCGGTCGCGCGGTGGCCGCCCGGCTCTGAGGGGTCGGTGGCGCGCCGGGGGCGACCTCTTCCCGGCAACCGCTACCGCCGCTCATCGACGGCCCGCGCCGCCCGGTCTGCGGCGCGGGTCGCCAACAGCAGACCCGTCACGAACACCAGCAGCCCCACGAAACCGGCCCAACTCAAGATGCCCCGCCAGGTGGCGTCGTCGACCAGCAACGAGAGCAGAGTGCCGACAACACCGATACCCACGCCTACGAGCGCCGCACGTGTGGTCCAGGGCAGGGCGGCAGCGTGACCCGCCCGCCAGGCCTCGGGAGACGCCCGGGTCGCCCGGGTCCGGATGCCGACCAGCCCGTTCATCTCGATCCCGCCCTGTCCGGCGGACCGCACCATCAGCCACGCCAGCGGTGCCACCAGGCACAACCCCACCGTCACCACCACCGCTCCCGCGGGATCCATCAGATGTCCCTCCTTCGACCCGATCCACGATAGTCACCAGCCCACCGCCCTCAGCGATCGCCGACCCGCGTCGCCTCGGCCGCCCCCACGATCCGACCGTCGGGGTCGAGCCGGGTGAGCAGCGCGTCACAGATGCTGCCCAACTGCGCCACCTGCTCACGACTCAGCGCATCGAACACCAACTGGCGGACGTGCTCGACGTGCTCGGGTGCGCTGGCCACGACCAGGTCGTAGCCCTCATCGGTCAGGGTCACGATGGTGACCCTGCCGTCGGTCTCCGATTGGCCCCGGGTGACCAGTCCCCGCTCCTGCAGTCGCCGCACCACATGCGAGAGCCGGGCCAGGGACGAGGAGGTCCGCACCGCCAGCTCGCTCATCGACTGCACCCGCTCGGGCTGTTCCGAGAGCATGGCCAGGCAGGTGTAGTCGAAGTTGGTGAGACCTGCCGAGCGGCGCAACTGGGCGTCGAGCAGGTTGGGAAGCAACCCGAGTACCGCGAGCAGTCGCACCCAAGTGGCCCGCTCGGGAGGGCTCAGCCAACGCAGCTCGTCGGATATTTCCTCTGTCGCGGGCAAGATTCTCTCCTCGATGCGGAATAGTTGTATCTACAACTTAGTTGGAAAGGGTGATACCGCCACCACGAAAGGATCCATCATGACCTCCTTCGCCGTCACCGCAGCCACCGGCCAGCTGGGCTCCCTCGCCGTCACAGCCCTGATCGAACACGGGGTTCCCGCCTCGGACATCGTCGCCGTCGCCCGCCACACCGACAAGGCCGCCGAACTGGCCGCCCGGGGCGTACAAGTACGTCAGGGCGACTATGACGACAGCTCCTCGATGACCGCGGCCCTCCAGGGCGTCGACCGGGTACTACTGATCTCCAGCCCCACCGTCGGGCAACGCGCCACCCAGCACCGCAACGTGATCGACGCCGCCGAGGCGGCGGGCGTCCAGCGCCTCGTCTACACCAGCCTGGCCAAGGCGGACAGCAACTCGATGCCGCTCGGGGAGGAGCACCGCACCACCGAGCGAATGCTCGCCGAGTCCCCGCTCGACAGCGTCATCGTGCGCAACGGGTGGTACCTGGAGAACTACACCGAGTCCCTGGACCAGTACCGCGCCCAGGGCGGGATCATCGGGGCCGTCGGCCAGGCGACCATCAACGCCGCCACTCGCCGGGACTACGCAGCTGCCGCCGCAGCCGTGCTGACCGCCGAGAGCAACGTCAAGACCGTCTACGAGTTGGGCGGTGCCGGCTTCACGATGAGCGCCCTTGCCGAGACCCTCAGCGCCGCCACCGGCACCCAACTCGGCTACACGAACGTCTCGCTGGAGGACTTCGAGGCCGGGCTGTTGCAGGCCGGACTCGACCAGGGCACGGCCGCCTTCGTGACCGCACTGGAGGCCGGAACCGCAGCCGGGGACCTCGAGGTTCCCGGCCACGACCTGGCCGATCTACTCGGCCATCCGGTCGAGGACCTGAGCACCTCCCTCACCCGCCTGCTCGGCTGAGACCCGCCACCGAGACGAGAGCCGGGTGAACCCGCGGCCGGGGTCGTGCGACGATACGGGTGATGAGCAGACGCTGGCCCGGATGGGTCTATGACCACGGCACCGAACCCGACCCTCGATTCTCGTTCGCGAATGAGCGCACCTTCCTGGCCTGGGTGCGGACCGCTCTGGCGCTGGTCGCCGGGGCGGTCGCGCTCGATGCCTTCGAGATCGGTGGCGAGACCCACCGCACCTTCGTGGTGTTGCTCCTGCTGACCCTGGGGCTGCTGTGCGCGATCGCCTCCTGGTTCCGGTGGGCCCGAGCCGAGCGGGCGATGCGGCTGGATCAGCCACTCCCCGCCTCTCCGCTGACCCCGCTCCTCACCGCGGGCGTGGTGATCGTGACCCTCGCCCTGGTCCTGACCCTGCTATGAGCACCCCGCCCTCACGCGACCCGGGGCTGGCCAACGAGCGCACCGCGCTCGCCTGGCAGCGCACCGGACTCTCACTCCTGGTGGGCGCGTTGATCCTGGGCCGGATCGCCTTCGTCGACCTCGGTCCAGCAGCCCTGCCCGGCGCTCTCGTCGGTGCCGCCCTGGCCGGGTGGGTGGTTTTCGAGAGTAGGTGGCGCTACGCCCAGTCGGAGGGCACCCGGAGCAGGATGCGTCCTCGTGGCGGCCGGGCCGGGGCCTTCCTGGCGCTGGCCGTCACCGCACTGGCGATCACCGAGATCGCCGCCGTCGCACACAGCCACTGAGGCAACACCCTCACCCGCATCATCCCTCGCCTTCACTCACCCTCCTATAGTGTAGTAATTCACTCAACTTTAGGAGTTAAGATGGATGATCTCATCGGTCCCGACGGAATGTGTCGCGTAGTGGTGGTTGGAGCCGGCGCCTCTGGCATCCTGGTCGCCACTCATCTGATCACCGCGCTCTCACCCAGGCACGAGGTGGTGCTGATCGACCCGGCACCGGTCGATCGTTGCGGGCCTGCCTACTCCACCGGGGATGACCGGCACCTGCTCAACGTCCCGGCCTCGGGGATGAGTGCGCTCCCCCGCGATCCCGAGCATTTCCTTCGCTGGCTGCGCCGCCACCACCGACCCGATTTCCAGCCTCACGACTTCGCTCCCCGCCGGGTCTACCGCCACTACCTTTTCGACCTGTTGGAGCAGACGACGACCTTCCCGAGCAATGCCCGGCTGACCCGACTCCACGACCGGGTCCTCGATGTCACCCAGCACGGCACCCGGCACCGAGTACACCGAGCCCACGGAACCGCCCTCTCGGCCCGGGCCGTGGTGCTGGCCACCGGCAGCGTGCCCGGCACCTCCTGGGCGCCGGAGAGCCTGATCCGTAGCGACCGGTTCGTGGCCGATCCCTGGCGACCGGGTGCTCTGGAGGCCCTGCCCGAGCAGGGTGACCTGCTCCTGGTCGGCACCGGTCTCACCATGGTCGATCTGGCGATCAGCCTGGACCGGGAGGACCGAACCCTGCAGGTGACCTCGCGCAGCGATCGACTGCCCGAGCGACACGTGCTGCCGACGGTCCCGCCGGTCCCGCCGCCGCCCGGGATCACCCGTCTCGCAGGACTTGAGGACCTGACCCGGGTGGTACGCAGCCACGTGGCCCGTACCGTCACCGAGACCGGGGACTGGCGAGCAGCGGTGGATGGCCTGCGACCGGTCACCGCACAGTTGTGGCGCAGCCTGTCGGAGGACGAGAAGAAGCTCTTCGCAAGTGGCCCGGCCAGGCTCTGGGACATCCACCGGCACCGGATGTCCCCGCTCACCGCCGAGCGCTTCGACGCCGTCGTCGACTCCGGGCGTCTGATCCGACATCGCGGTGAGGTCCGCTCCGTCACTACCAGCCCCGGTGGCCTGGAGGTTCACCTCGCCGACGGCACCGAACTGTCGGTGGCAGCGGTCCTCAACTGCACCGGGCCGGTCGGCAGGGTGGCCGCCGATCCCCTGCTGGCCCGTCTGGTCGAGACCGGGGTGGTCCGCCCGGCACCTCTGGGATTGGGTATCCAGACCGCGGACGACGGGCGGGTCGGTACCGGCTCGGGCAGTCACCGGAACGCGATCTGGGCACTGGGCGCCCTCCGCAGAGGCGATCTCTGGGAGTCCACTGCGGTCCCCGAGATCCGCGACCAGGCCTACGACATCGCCCGCTCGGTGGCCGGGGCCCTGCGCGGCGAGAGCCGCGGCGAGCACCGGGATCTGCTGGGCCTACCGCTGAGTACCCACCGGGTCGCGGCCAGCTGGTACGACCGCGCCCTGGGGCGGCTGCTGCGGCTGCAGACCGGGGTCGACGAGGCCCTCTACGAGGCCGTCGACCTGGATCCCGGATTCACCCAGGCCCACGCCGCGCGGGCGCTGCTCGCCCACGAGTGGGGCACCGGCGCCGACTGGAGCGGGAGCCTTCAGGCAGCACACACCGCCGCCGCCAACCGGGAACTCGATGATCGCGAAGCCAGCTTCCTGGACGCGGTCACCACCCGGCTGCGTACCGATGAGGCCACCGGTGCCGCCGCTCTGCTCCGACACATCCGACTGTTCCCGCGCGACGGCTTCGCGGTAAGCGTCGCGGTACCGACTGTCGCCTTCGGCGGACTCACCTCGGGCCGCCAGAGCGCCGAATTGGTCGAGTGGCTGGGGCGTTCGTACGGCGATGACTGGTGGTACGCGGGCCAACTCGCGTTCATCCGTCAGGATCAGGAACGGTGGAGCGAGGCTGAGGACCTGGCCGCCCACGCGCTCAGTGTGGAGCCCGCGTCGGGACATGCCGTCCACGCCCGGGCCCACGTGTACTACGAGACCGGTCAGCACCACAGCGGTCTGGAATGGCTCGACGGCTGGATCCGTCGATACGGCCAGCGCGCGTTCAGCAGTTCGCACTTCTCCTGGCACGCGGCCCTGCACGAGTTGGCGCTGGACGACGCGCCTGCCGCCCGGATCCGCTACGAGCGAGAGCTGGCACCGGGCAAGGTGGACGGCACCCGAGCCGTGGTGGACAGCGGGTCGCTGCTGTGGCGCGGTCGGATGACCGGGTCCTGGCCGGGCACCCTGCGCGCACCCGCACTGCGCCATGCCGCACCTGACTGGCTGACCGCGCCGCCGTCACCGTTCGCTGCCATGCATGCCGCGCTCACCCTCGCCGTGACCGATGACGCCGTCGGGCTGGGTCTACTACGAGAGCACGTCGCGAGCAGTCCCGATCCGGTACTGCGTGAGGTGGTCGATCCGCTGTGCCGGGCATTGGATGCGGTGCTCGCCGAGGAATGGTCCGCAGCCCTGCCGCTGCTGGCCCGGGTACTGACTCGCGCCGACGAGCTGGGCGGCAGTGCCGCCCAGCGTGAAGTGATCGCCGAGACCCAGGTCTTCGCGCTCACCAGGGCCGGGCAGACCGATCGAGCGGCGCATCTGCTCGATGCTCGGCTGAACCGACGGCATTCCCCACTGGACGCACGTCGTCTCGTCGCACTCCGGGCCGCAACCGAGATGCCCGGCCCGCCGATACTGGCCGAGCAACCGGCGAACAGTACGTCTCAGCGGGGAACCAGCGCCCAGTAGTCCAGGTCCAACAGCACTCCGTCCGCGTACTTTCCGTCCGCGGTGCGCAGCCTCATCGAGGTGTCCCGGTCCTTGGTGGCGACCAGCCGCAGCCGCAACGCACCTACCCCGGGTGCGTCGATCTCAGCGGTCTCCAGCACCTCGGACCAGGCATACACGGTGTCACCGGCGAAGGCCGGCGCCACATGTGAGCCGGCATTGACGGCAGCGATCAGGGCCGCATTCGCCAGGCCGTTGAAGCTCAGCGCCCGGGCCAGCGAGATGATGTGCCCGCCGTAGACGAGGCGACGTCCGTCGGGCCGAGCCTGGGTGTTGAAGTGCACCTTGGCGGTGTTCTGCCAGAGCCGGGTGGCCATCATGTGCTCGGAGTCGCTCAGGGTGACCCCGTCGACATGGTCGATCTTCTCGCCCACCGCGTAGTCGGTCAGCCGATGCGGCTCACCGGCCGCGGCGAAGTCGTAGCTGGTGAGATCGAGTCCGGACGGCACCGGTAGGTCGGCGGCGGACAGGGCCGGGGTCAGATCGGGCACCATGGTCTCGGGTGCCGGAGCCGCCTCGTCCCGCTTGTGCACCATCACCCAGCGGACCCAGTCCAAGACCACCTCACCGTGCTGATTGCGTGCGGTGGAACGGACATAGACCACGCCGGTCCGACCGTTGGAGTTCTGCTTGAGGCCGATCACCTCACTGGTGGTGCTCAGGGTGTCGCCGGGGTGCACCGGTCGGTGGAACCGACACTCGGCATAGCCGAGATTCGCGACCGCGTTGAGCGAGATGTCCGGGACCGTCTTCCCGAACGCGATATGGAAGGCGACCAGATCCTCGACCGGATGCGACGCCAGCCCGACCCCGGCCGCGAACTCCGCCGAAGAGGGGATCGGGAACCTGGTCGGGTAGAGCGCGCCGTAGAGCGCTCGGTCCCCCTCCGTCACGGTGCGGGGGGTGGCATGGGTGAGTACCTGCCCCACCTGGAAGTCCTCGAAAAAGTTCCCGGGGTTCGTCTTGCTGCCGCTCGCATCGGTCATGGCCACATTGTGACCGATCGGGTTAGCGAGCGTTCACCTGATCGCAGACTGGACGCGCCTCGCCGGTCTAGGCGATCCGCGCCACGGGTCAACAGCCGAGCACCAGCCGGGCTCCCGGAGCGTCGGTCAGATCCGCCTCCGCATCCGCCCAGCCCAGCAGCTCGGTGATCCGGTTCTGTTCGTCAACGGTGATCCGGTCGGCGAACAGCATCCGCAACTCGTCCTCCCCCATCGACATCACGATCAGGATCTGGAACACCGCCTGATCGCCCATGACCGTGACCGGGCCGAATCGGGTACAGGTCAGCGGAACCTGCGCGGACGCCGTGAAGAAGGCCCGGATCGCCTCATGACCGATATTGGGCTCCGAGCCGACCGGGTCCTCCTGGCGTGCGTCGGGAGCGAAGAGCGCCACCACCGCCTCGACGTCCCCGGCGGTCACTGCGGCCAGGTAGTCGTCACAGAGTCGGGAAATCTCGGCACGGGTAGGCATCGCGTCTCCTCACGACCAGAAAAGTGAACGATGCTCAGGATGCCATATCTACCGCTCGATGGCTGCTCACTCGCGTCGCCGGGGCACTCGATGCCCGCCCCGTACCTCCAGATGGAGCCGTTGCATCGTCTCGTCCAGGTCACGCGCCGAACGCGCCGCCTCGGCGAGCTCGGTGAGCAGGTGCCCGGGCACGGTCTGATCGTATTTGTAGTAGATCTTGTGTTCCAGGCTCGCCCAGAAGTCCATCGCCACCGTCCGGATCTGACCCTCCACGGGGGTCCGGGCGACCCGATCGGACAAGAAGACCGGCAACTCCAGAATCAGATGCAGGCTGCGATACCCGTTGGGCTTCGGATCCACGATGTAGTCCTCGACCTCCAACACCCGGATGTCGGGCTGGCTGATCAGCATCTCCATCACGTCGTAGGTGTCGGAGATGAAACTGCACACCAACCTCACGCCGGCGATGTCGCGGATGTTCTCCCGGAGCTCCTCCACCGAATGCCCGCACCCGACTCGTCGCGCCTTGGCGGCCAGGCTCTCCGGTGACTTCAGCCGGGTGGCCACGTGCTCGATCGGGGAGACTCCACGACTGAATGCGAGCTCCTCACGCAGGATGGTGACCTTGGTATTGAGCTCCTCGAGAGCGAACTTGTACGGCAGCAGGAATTCACCGAGTTCACGTCCCTTGAGTCGAAGGTCGGTGAGGTCGCCGAGATCGAGAGCGGCTGCTTCGACCAGATACGATTCCGGCTGTTCGACACTGCGGCGGACTGTCACGGATCCAGTATCGCCGGACGGGCCAACCACGGTCGACTCGCGCGGTTGTCCCACCAGGCCCCGGCTCACATCAACGCGGCAGTCAGCCGGCACACGTTGTCGACGTAGCGCGTGTACCAGGGCTGTGCCTGCCATTCCGTCAGGGTCAGTTCGCGGGAGACGCTTCGGTACCGCTCATCATTGGCCTGAAGCCGGGACACCAGATCGCCACCGAAACCGAGCAGCATGATCTCGTAGGTCAGGTTGAACGATCGGAAGTCCATATTGGAGGAACCGATCGCCCCGGCCGTGTCGTCCACCGTCAGGTACTTCCCGTGCAGTACGGCCGGCTTGGGGTACAGCCAGATCCGTACCCCGGACTCCAACAGCACCCGGTAGTAGGAGCGCTGCGCGTGCCCCACCAGGAACTGGTCCGCCTCCTCACCCACGAACAGTTCGACCCGCACCCCCCGCAACGCCGCCGAGGTGATCGCGTTGAGCAGCGCCTCGTCGGGAACGAAGTACGGACTGGTGATCGCCACCTTGTGCTCGGCGGACCCGATCAGTGAGGTGAACATCCGAAGATTCGGCTCGGTCGGAAAGCCCGGACCCGACGGGACCAGCTGAAAGGCGTTCGCCGCGCCCCCGGGGATCACATCGGGCTGATCGGTGAAGTACTCCTCGGGATCCAGCAGCTCACCGGTCTCGGTGTACCAGTCGGTCGCGAATACCGCCTCGAGCTCGACGACCACATCACCACTCACCCGCATCGACAGATCGAGCCATTCGCGGCCGATCCTCCGATTCTTCGGAGATCCGTAGCCGGCCTCGATCAGATTGTGCGAGCCCACGAAGCCGACCTCGCCGTCGACCACCAGCAACTTGCGGTGGTTGCGCAGGTCGGGACGACGCCACCGGCCCCGCAACAGGTTGATCGGCATCATCTGACGCCACTCGATCCCGGCTGCCGTCATCGAGGCGAACATCTGCTTGCGACCCGGGTACTTGCGTGAGCCGATCTGGTCCAGCAGCAGCCGCACCTTGACCCCCCGTTCGACCGCCCGGGTCAACGCTTCGAACACGATCTCGGTGGCCTGGTCTCGAGAGACGATGTAGAACTCCACCAGCACATAGCGCTGGGCCGCATCCACCGCTCGGGCCAGTTCCGCGAAGAACTCATCCGTATCCGGGTACATTCCCTCGATCGACCCGGTAACACAGGGCAGCCCGGTCAGGTTGCGGTTCAGCGTGACCACGCCCCTCAACCCGGGGGAAGCCTCCACCCCCGATGGCAGTTGCGGTGCCTTCTGAGCGAACGTGGAGATCATCCGGTTGACCTCCTGCTGGACCCGGTGCCTTCGACCCCGAACCCAGGGGCTGCCGATCAACCAGTAGAGCGGGAAGCCCACGAACGGCAGAAACAGGATCAGCAGCAACCAGGCCGAGGACGAGGACGGGCGCCGGTCCTGCGGGACCGTGCCGATCGCCACGAACTTGAGGACGTACTCGACCAGCAGCAGGGCGGTGGTCAGCAATACGGCCCAGGTCATGGCAGGACCCTAATACGGCCCAGCCAGAACCCCGTCAGTGTTAAACGACCTGCTCCGCCCGGTCAGTGCAGATCGACCAGCATCACCGGCGACTCGGCCACCCGGAACACCGAGCGAGCGACCGGGCCAAGGTGCGATCCGAATGGCAGCACCGGATCGTGCCGACCCAGCACCAGCAGCGAGGACTCCTTGCTGGCCGCGACCAGGGCATCGACGGCCCGGCCGCGAACCACCTGCACCCGGACCTCGACTCCGGCCAGGTCGTCGGCGCAACCGGCCAACAGTTCCTCGATCTCCGCCTGGCTGCGGGCGGCCAGGGTGTTGTCGTCCTCTGCGCTCAACAGCAGTCCCTGGTAGGCGGTCGGCAACTGCCACACGTTGATCACATTCAGCGCGACCCCGAGCGACCGGGCCACGAGTGCGCCGTAGCGGATGATCTGAGCACCCTTCTCGGGCTCGTCGACCGCCGCGGTGACGGCCACTCCCGGGCGGGTCTGCCATTTCTCCGGTACCGAGACCACCGGGATCTTGGCACGACTCGCCACGCCACTGGTGATCGACCGGATCACGATACGGGCCCAGGCCGAGATGTCTCGGTGCTCCAGCACGATCATCCGTGCGTCGGTCGAGTGTTCGACCAGGCTGTGCACCGGCTGACCCAGGACGACGGTGCCCGACACCACGATGTCCGGCGCCTGGGCACGAACCGCCCGCAGCGCCTGCTCGATCACCTCACGACCGCCCGCCTCGATATCCACCTCGGCGAGCATGGCGACCTCTGGCGCGCCGATCAGCGGCTCGACCACGTGCACCAGTAACAGCGGCGCATCGAGCAGCCGGGCCACCCGGATCCCGAAGTCGACCCCGCGATCACAGCCCTTGGGTCCTACCGCGACGACCACCGGCCTCTCGCCGGTACCCGTGTCGTCACCGGATGCGTTCCCCTGGATGTTGGTCATGACCGGACCTCCTCAGTCGCCCCCGCTCGGTTGCGCTCCCAGTCTGCCCCTAGAACGGGGCGAGCGACAGGCCGGGGCCCGAGGTCAGCCCCGCACCTCCAGGAACCATTCGGTGCCCAGCACCCGGCGGGCCACCGGTGCGGGCAACGCGTTGAGCAGCGCCACGGTACGGATCCCACCGCTGGCCTGCGAGGCGTGGGCCAGCAGGGCCGCCTTCTTCGCGGGCACCTGATCGCGCACATCCACCCGTAGCAGACCGGCGCCCCGCGGCGTGTAGACATCATCGCCGGGCAACACGATCCCCGGCAGCACCCGGGCGAACGGACGCACCATCCGAAGCCCCCGGACCAGCCAGGTCCGATCCATCGTGGCCTCGAGCAACCGGGGTCTGCGCGCGGCGAGTCCGGCGGCACAGCGGGCCACCCGATGAACCTGAATATGGTCGGGGTGACCGTATCCTCCGGTGCGGTCGTACCCGGTCAGTACGTCGGCGTCCTCTCGGTCGAGGATCCTCGCCAGCCGTTCGCCGACCTGTTCGAAGTCCGCATCCACGAACCGGTTCGCACCACTGGTGGGTGCCTGGGCCATCCCGGAGTCGGCATACCCGAGCCATCGCACCTCGGCGATTCCCAGTGCGTCGGCGGCCGCCAGCGCCTCGGCCCGGCGCCGTTCCCCCAAACCACCCGCAGGTCCACTGGCGTAGCGCGCATCGGCCAGTCCGGAGTCACCGTCGGTGGCATACACCAGCACCACCCGGTCTCCTGCCTGAACCCGTTGCGCCAGCCAGCCCCCGGTCAGGAGGGCCTCATCGTCGGGATGGGCGTGCAGTGAGACGATCGTCGCCATCAGGGGATCTGTCGGTCGGCCGGGTCTCAGGCGCCGGCCAGGTGCACGTCGCGCACCGGCTCGACCTCTGCCGACGCCTCGTCATCGAGGTCGACGAGATCGTCGACGTAGGTCACATCGGCCACCAAGGCCATCGCCGCGCGATACTCCTCGTCGATACGCACCAGCGCGTCGCTCCAGTCATGGGGTGGTCGAACACGCCGATTGTGAGCGGTGATCCGGGCCCTCAGCAGGTGATCGTGAGCCAACTCGGCCATCGCCGCCGCCAGCTGTTGATCATCGTCGACCAGGATCCCCTCGATCCGATCACGAACGAACTCGCTGACTCCGCTCTGTCGGGCCGCGATCACCGGGAGTCCGACACACCGGGCCTCCAGGGCAGCGATGCCGAATGCCTCCTTGCGGGCCGGGGCGACATAGAGCGAACTACTCATCAGGTGAGCCCGCACCTGCTCGCGAGGTATCCGGCCGGTGATGGTGACCTGTTCACCGAGCCCGTGCCTGGCGATATACCGCTCCAAACGGCCACGTTGGGCACCGTCACCCACCATCACCAGGCGCAGCTCACGATCCGACGCCAAGACGGTGGCCCGGTGGAAGGCCTTCAGCAGTTCGACGGGCCGCTTGCGGTTGGCCAGACGCATCACGCTGACGACCGTCACCGGGTCGTCCGCACCCGGTGCGTGCTGCGTCACCTCCCCCGGTCGCGGAACCCAGTCGGCCACGTCCACAGCATTGGACAGGACCGAGACCTCCTCGCGCATGGCACGCTCGAAGACCCGGGCAGCGGCACCCGAGACGGCCGACCAGACCACCGGCCAGCGCCGCAGCGCCGCAAGCCCGGCCAGTCGCACCGGCATCCCCGCTCCGGCCCACATCGAGTGCACCGTCACCACCACCGGCACTCCGGCTCGGATGGCGGCCGTCACCACCCGCAACGCGAAGGGGGAGACGATCGAGATGTGAGCGTGCACGATGTCGTACTCACCGATCATCCGTCGGGCTCGACGCGTCGAGACCCGACGCACCCAACCGGGATCGTCTCCGTTGCCGGAGATGGGGGTGAGTACCTCGACCTCGCGCCCGGCGGCGCGCTGATGCCGGACCAGATCGTCGACGTGTGTCTCGATCCCTCCCAGCCGGGGCAGGAACACATCGGTGACGTGCGCGATCCGCGCTCCCTGCTCGGGGGCCCGCAGCGTGGCCGCGCGGTCGGCGCGACGGCGGTGTCGCCAGCGATCCAGGACCCAGAGCCCGAGTGCGCCACCCCCTACCGGGATCTCGATGGCGAACACGAACG
Organism: uncultured Nocardioides sp.; assembly: GCA_964396585.1. Taxonomy (GTDB): domain Bacteria; phylum Actinomycetota; class Actinomycetes; order Propionibacteriales; family Nocardioidaceae; genus Nocardioides. The sequence continues at coordinate 4,155 of CAYNFY010000024.1, read as the reverse complement.
CTCGGTAGAGCACCGCCCCGGCGGCCACGCCGGTCGGATCCCCGCCCAGGGCGATCAGCACACCGACCAAGCCCAGGTCCGCCAGGCCGACGCCGCCGGGTGTGATCGGCAGCACCGTGAGCAGCCGTTCGACCGCGTAGCCGACCAGCACCGCGGCCCACGGTGCACCCGAGTTGGTGAGATCCAGACAGAGCCACAACAGCACGCCCTGAAGAGCGACGTACCCGGTCATGCCGAGCGACATCTGTGCCCAACCGCCGCGCACCAGCCCGGCCGACTCACGGCGGATCTCGAGCATCGGAGAGACCAGGTCGACCCGACGGGGCCGACGCAGCAGTGTGCTCACCCGCCAGACGATCCGCTCGGTGAAGCGGCCGACCGCCACGGTGCACCGCGGGCTCCGCAACACCAGGACACCGAAGGCACAGACCCCGATGAATCCCAGGGCCGCACCGACGGCGGTCCAGGTCAGGGTCCCGGACACGGTTCGCTCACCATTGGCCAAGACGAGTACCGCGATGACCGGGAGCAGGAACTTCGAGGCCACGTCCCACAGATTCGTCAGGAACGTGTAGCCGGTGAAGGTCTTGGTGTCGATCCCCCAGGCGCGCATCATCCGGCGATTGAGCTCGACCCCGGCGGCACCGCCCATCGGGACCACATTCGCCACCGCGCTCCCGGTCAGGTTCAGGGTCAGGGCACGCCGATGAGAGAGATCGGGAGCGGCGGCCACCAACACGAAGGTGTGCGAGATGAGGCCCGCCAGCCACAGCAGGGTGAGGCCCCCCACTGCCTTCCAACCCAAGCCCTCGAACTGCTCCAGGATGCCCACCCAGGAGATGTCCAACAATCGTGGGAGGACGACGACGACCAAGGCCACCGCGACGGCCCATGAGATGAAGAACCGAAGACGGGACCACCATGAGGCGGCCGACGCACGAAGCGGTGTACTCACCTCAGGTCACCTCCCCTGCTGCGTTCCGGCCGCTGCCTTGAACGCGTCGCATGGTAGCGACGCTACCGATTCGATGATGAACGGAGGATTAAGCCCGGATCGCGTCAAGTACGTGCTCGAGAGATCGCGCGGGGAACGGACCGCGCGGCCCCTCAACCGGGCAGGGGATCGGATCGCTGCCGCTCAGATCCGTTCCCCGACGCCCTGGTGAATCCGCAGCCCGGAACGTTCGGAATGTCGGACTCCCACGGTGCGTGGCCCCAGCCACCAAGCCATGGCCGCGATCAGCAGACCCGCCGGGACGTCGACCGCGAAGTGCCAGCCCAGGTAGACGGTGGCGACCATGGTTCCGAGCAGGAAGATGGTCATGAAGGTCGTGGTCCGGCGCATTCCGTACCACCACGCCACTCCGAGGATCACCGCGGTGACCCCCACGTGCAGGCTGGCGAAGGCCGAGATCTGGGCGTACAGCCCCTCTCCGTGCGGATTGGCAAGGAGTTGCTCACGCTGCGCGGCGTACCGCTGTTGGGTGTCCTGGATCGACAGGTGCGGCAGCGAGGTGAACTCACCCGGCGCCGAGAGGAACGGGCCCTGGGTGGGGATCAGGTAGTAGCTCAGCGTGCCCAGCATCCAGACCCACACGAAGGCGCTGATGCAGGCGAAGGCGTCCTTGATCCGGTCCGCGAAGACCACACAGGCCGGGAACGCCACGATCACGATGGAACCGAAGATCTCGTACCAGTCGCGGATCACATAGGCGGACAGCCCCGTGCCGAACATGTTGTGCAGCATCTCGTGGGGCGAGTTGCCGAAGAAGAGCCACCGGTCCAGGTCCAGGAGCATCTGGTCCTTGGACTCCAAGAAGACGTCCCAGCTCTTCAGATTGTGGTAGACGAAGTAGGTAACGTGGTAGGCCGCCAGCGCGGCCGCCGCCAGCGCCAGCCGGTTCCGGGTCCACTTGAGTCTGATGGTCGCCACCACGTCCGAGACGCTGCGGGAGCCGACCAGCCCACGCCGACCGTTCCGATTGGTGGTCCGCAGCCAGGCGTCCAGCACCACGAAGATGCCGAACAGCACGATCGTGTAGGCCAGCCGGATCGCCAGCCAGCCGCCGCTGGGGTCCCGGAACCCGATGCCCACCTGGATCGAGCGGGCGATCCCGATCAGGGTGAACAGCCCCACCACGATCCACAGGCCCAGCGCGTGGCGCCACGGTGAGGCGGCCGAGACAGCGTCCGTCCGCTCCTCGATGCTCGACTTCACGTCACTACGGGTCTTCGAGAGGGACGTATCCTGCTCGGGACTCATTCACTTTCCTCCGGTCGGCTCAGGCATGGAACGAGCACGGTCACCGTCATGGCGAGACCGTGCCCACAGGCGATACCGGGACCTGACCCGTGCCGCACATGGCGACCACCATGGCACAGCCGTAACTGACCTGCCGAGTCCAGAACCAGACTGTGCACCAGGGCCAGCCCCAGTCCCGCTCCGGGACGGTTGCGGGCCGTCTCGGAACGGGCGAAGTGCCGGGTGGCTGTCTCCAGAAGGTCCGGGGACATGCCGGGACCATTGTCGCTCACCATGATCCGCGCCCAGCCGGGGGCAGGCCGATCGATGCTCAGAACGACCGGTGGCGCCCCGTGCACGGTCGCGTTGTCCAGCAGGTTCGTCAGCACGCGTTCCAGCTCGACCTCGCGCATCGACACCAGGATCCGTTGTTCGGCCAGGTCCAGCACCAGGGAGCCGTCTCCGCTGTCGACGGGCTCGATCAGGGCCGCCCGGTCCGCGCCGAGCCGGGCCGCGACCTCGACCAGGTCGGTAGGACCCGGATCTTCCGGCGTCTCCTCCCGGACGCTGTCATTGCCCAGGTCTGCTCGTGACCCCCGGTCCAGCAACTGGTTGGCCAGGGCCGCCAGCCGGTCCAGATCGATGCGCAATTCGGCCAGGATCCGTTCATGTTCGAGTTGGCTGCGCGGCCGCCGCATGGCCAGCTGGACCCGCGAGGTGAGCAGCGTGATCGGGGTGCGTAGCTCGTGGCTGGCCTCGCTGACGAACTGACGCTCCCGGGTCAGGGACCGGTCCAGTGAGGCGAGCATGTCGTTGAAGGTATGACCCAATCGGGTGATCTCGTCGTCGCGTTGCTCGGGTACCTCCAGGCGCAGCTCGGCATCGCCGTCGGCGATCTGTTGAGCCCGCCTGCGGTACTCCTCCACCGGACGCAGCGCCGCCCGGGTGAGCCGGTCACCCACGAAGGCGATCACCGCCAAGGCACCCATCCCGGCCAGCAGCAACTGGCCCACCAGGTCGCGGAGCGACTTGTCGCGCTGATCACGGCGGGTGGCGATCAGCAGGTGGTAGCCGGGATGGGCCGGAGCCGGCACCACGCGGACCCGGTACGGCTCGTGCGAGGCAGGTAGGAAGGCGCCCACATTGAACGTGATCGAGCCTTCCTGGACCTTCTCGAACTGCTCCTCGCTGAGCAGTGGCTCCCGAGTGGCGGGACCGTCGGAGTCCAGCACCCGGTTCTCCTGATCCAGCACCTGCCAGGCCACTCCGGGGGCCGCGGCCACGATTCGTTCGGTGATCCTGCCGTCCGCATTGACCAGGGGCGACAGTGATCGCGCCGACTTCGCCAACTCCATGTCCAGGTCTCGGTTGAGTGCCACATCGAATCGCCAGTAGATGAACGCCCCGGCCGCGAGCAGCACCCCGAACGTGGCCAGGCAGAAGCCCGCCACCAGCCGCAGCCGCAGTGGCCACTCCGAGGTACGGCGGCGCGCCATCCTCAACCGTCCTGGCTGGTGGCGCCGTCGAACCGGTAGCCGATGCCGCGCAGGGTGGTGATGGTGTTGGTCCCGTATGCCTTGTCGACCTTCGCCCGGATCCCGGCCACATGCACGTCGATCACGTTCGAGCGCAGATCCGTGTCCCCGTCCCAGACCTCGTCCAGGATGGTGAGCCGGCTGACCACCTGGCCGGACCGCGCGACCAGCAGGTGCAGGATGTCGAACTCCCTGGCCGAGAGGCTGATCTCGTCTGCCCCCTTGGTGACCCGACGCGCGCCGGCATCGACCACCAGGTCACCGAAGCGAAGGGGTGCCTCGGACCCGAAACTGCTGCGCCGGTGCAGCGCCCGCAATCGGGCCAGCAACTCGTCGAGGTCGAACGGCTTGGTCAGGTAGTCGTCGGCGCCCGAGTCC